>JANPAP010000583.1:0-4744 GCA_031429975.1 Chitinophagaceae bacterium | reverse complement strand
GTAATTAAAGCACTTCAACAATATGGCGATAAATTATTTGCTGATTTACTGTTGCTTCCAAAAAGTATCCAACTACAATACACCCCCGATTTTATACGGATAGCCTCAAAAGTAAAAGGCGATAATTGTAAAAGATTTTTATTGTCAACCCTTGAAGAGCTCAACCACAGAACAGATAGAATTGTGCATGCATTATGGGTGCAAAATTACCAACCTGTTGAGCCTACTGCAATTGAAAGTTTGCATAATTTATTAACCCGTTATTTAAAAATGGGTATTTCAAAAATAGTTGATCACCACAACATTCCATTTATTGATAAGGATAAAGAGATTTTAAATAAATCAATTTTCAGTGAAATTAATGCCGACCTGATTATTGCGCTAAAAATCTGTTCCCTGCTGTTTCATAAAAAACAAATCAACCGGATATTAGAATTAATTGAAATTGAAAACCACGTTCAGATTTACAATGCAATAGAAATGATTGAACTGGAACTACCCAAAAAAATATCGAAAGATTTGATAGTTTTGTTTGACTTTATACTCGATCCGGCTGGCAATAAAATGAAACCTCAAAATAACGAACACAGTATCTTTTTTAATAAAATTTATTACAGCGATTCTTTTTTTTATAACCCCTGGACCAAGGCTATTTTAATTTATTGCTCCTGGAAAAACAATAAGGAAGAGGATATACAAAAAATAATTCAACCCCATGAAAAAAAGGAACACTATATTATTAAAGAAACTAGAGAATTTGTAATTAACAATTTTAATTGATAACAAATGCTGTTAATAGAAAAAATTTTACTGCTAAAAAATTCTGATATTTTTAAAACCTGCAGAGAAGTAGAATTGATTGATATAGCTTCAATATGCATCGAAATATCAGTGGATAAAGGGGTAACGCTTTTTAAAAAAGATGACCCCGGCAATTGCATGTATTTTATCCATTCCGGCAAAGTTTCTATTCATGATGAACAACATGAACTGGCTGTACTTTCCAACAATGAAATTTTTGGAGAACTTTCTTTACTCGACTCGGAACCCCGGTCGGCAAGTGTTAGTACATTAACTGATTGTATTTTACTAAAAATTGAACAGGAACTTTTTTATGATGTAATTGCTACCAACACGGATATCCTGAAAGGGATTATGAGAACTATATGCAAACGATTAAGAGAACAAGACCGGGTTACTATTGAAATGAAAAAAAAATCTCAGCAGGATAATCAGTGAAGTTTTAAATAATTTATTTGCTTAACAGGTTCCCTTACTGTTTGGGATGATTTAGTATGATACAAGTGATTTTTTAAAAATATTAATTGCCGTTCTTTCCATTCATCATTATCAGCAATCATTTTAAATTGTAACAATTCATCCTTTAATCGATCCCCAATTTCAAAAAAATCACTCCTGCCCAAATAATCCAAATCGGCATCACAAATAATTTGCTGCAATAGTGTTGTAGGCTTTTGTGGTATTTTTGTTGCCATTATCAAACCCTGAATACAAGCTTTATCTTCATCAGAAAATTCATACGCTTTCGTAATTTCTAAAAACATTTCACAACCTATAGCTTCATGATTTACATATGTTTTTAAAAAGCCAATATCATGAAAAAGAGCGGCAAATTTTAACCGCATTAATGCAATCTCTTCTAAAATACCCTCCGCATCAGCAATCCTTAAAGATTGTTCAATAACGTCAAGTGTATGAAATTTTGAATGGTAGCTTAGTTTTGAATCCAATCCATTCATCATTGAAATAACAATCGCCTCAATAGCTTTATAATCCTTTTTATTCATTTACTATTTTTTTAAACTGAACCTTATACTAAAGTATAAATTAAAATGTATATAATCAATATTAATAAATTAGTCTTTACTTAATCAGCCTACTTAATTACATTGAGTAATCGCACATTTTAAGAATTGCTTAGGTCATCGTAACTTAGTTTGATGTTACAAATTAGTCAGCTTTATATTTACCCAATTAAATCTTTAGGTGGATGTTCGGTTGCAGCAGCAATTATTACCGACCGTGGGTTTGAACACGATCGCAGATGGATGCTGATTGATGCCAACAACCGATTTTTATCCCAACGGGAAATTCCTTCAATGGTTTTTTTACGGGTTGAAATATTAGCAGCAACTTTAAAAGTATTTAGCAGCAACAAGCCTGACGATTATATTGAAATCCCTTTTACATCCACAAGTGATATTTTTATTGAAGTTGATATTTGGGGCATATATTGCAAGGCGCAATTATTAAATGATGAAATAAATAATTGGTTCAGCAAAATTTTGGGCCAACCCTGCAGGTTAGTTTATATGACAGATAGTACCGAAGTAAAAGTTGAACCCAATTATGCAATCAATAATGATCTCACCAGTTTTTCGGATGGCTTTCCTATACTGATGATTAGTGAAGCATCATTAAATGATTTAAATAAAAGAGTGGCAGAACCTTTGCCCATGAACCGTTTCAGGCCGAATCTTGTTTTTAAAGGTGGCCAAGCATTTATAGAAGACCGGATGAAAAAATTTAGTATAAATGGCATTCCTTTTTTTGGAGTAAAGCCCAGCTCAAGATGTGTTGTAACAACCATTAACCAAAGCACTGCACAAAAAACAAAGGAGCCACTACAAACTTTAGCAACCTACCGGAAAAAAGATTCGAAGATTTATTTTGGCGAAAATGTTATTGCAGCCGGCAATGGAAAAATTACTATTGGCGACAACATCGATATTTTACAATTAAAAGAATCCATTATTTAAAATTCCATCAACTCTTAATTTTATTTTTACTAAAATAATTTTAACCACAACAACTAAATTTTCTACATTTTTTAAAATGACTTTAATAAAAGATAGATACAACCGTTCCTTTAAAACTTTAAGGGTAAGTCTGCTCAGCCGCTGTAATTTAAGTTGTGTGTACTGTACCATGGGCGAAGATGAAGTAAAAGAAAATAACCTACATGATGTGATTGCCCCAACCGAATATCTTTTACAAACCATACAACAACTTCATAAAATATTAGGTTTACAAACAATAAGGCTTACCGGTGGCGAACCTTTATTATACCATGATTTAATTCCATTAATTAATGGAATTAAAAACACCGGCATTCCAAAAATAAAAATAACAACCAATGGGTTTTTGTTAGAGCGGATGGCGGTTGATTTAAAAAATGCCGGCATGCAATCTATCAACGTTTCGTTGGATGCCATTGATGAAGATGTTTTCTTTTTAATGAGTAAACGCAGCCATGTAAACAGGATATTAGATGGGATAGATGCTGCACTGGCAGCAGGTTTACAGGTAAAAATTAATGCTGTAATAATGAAAGGCATCAACGAAAATCAATTGATACCCTTACTGCAATTCGCATTTTCAAGAAAAATAAAAATTCGATTTTTAGAAATTATGGCAATGGGATACCTACACGACCATGCCGATAAATACCTGTTTACTCAACAGGAAATTCTAAACATTATTGCCAGCAAATTTCAATTTAAAAAACTGGAAAGAGCAACAGGCGCCACCGCTAATTACTGGCAAACTACTGATGGCAATATTTTTGGAATCATAGCAAATGAGAGTGAACCATTTTGCCGGGATTTCAACAGACTTAGGTTGGATAGCAGTGGCAATATTTACGGTTGCCTGAGCGACAACCACCCCATTGCCTTATTAAATAGCGATGATGAAAATGTAGTAATTCAAAAACTTCAACAGGCCATGGATCAAAAACAGGCAGTTAAATTTATGGGTAGCAGTTTAAGTATGCTGCATATTGGTGGCTGATAAAAACTTGAATTCCCTAAAGCAATAAACTATTTTCTTTTATTAAAAGCAATTTGATTTATTTGGTGTAGCAGTTCGCCTTTATAATTTATAGAAGTAATAGCACTGTCATCAACCCTTTTTATTTTGGTCATAGTTTGCAACATGTTTTCTATAACACCCGAAAAGGTTGGACTTACTGTACCAGAGTTTGTTTCATAATTTTTCATCCCATCTTCAACAATTCCATTAAGGGCTGCAAAAACATCTGATGGACTGTTGACAAATCTGTAACGGTCATCCTGCATAAGAATATTTGTAGTTAATAAAGCATTTGCAGTTTGCTGCAACATGGCTGTTACTTGCCTGCGTTCAGTATCATCAATTTTACGGTAGTATAAAAAACGGAAGAAATAGTTTTTACCACTACGCAATTTGTAATGGTTGGGTAAAACTGCAATGCTTCCTTTATCGTTTTCTTTGCGGTTCCATTGGCTTTCGTATAAAATATTATTTTTTTCAAAACCAGTTAATGATAATTGCATTTTTACCATCGAGTGTATTGCTGAAGCCTCAGTTGTAATTACAAATGCCTTTTCAGCAGGTAAATCTTTTCCGTCATCAAACTGCATTTTTTTTGGTTCAACTGTACTGTTGGCATTTGAGCAACTGCAAGCATGCTAAAAGTTATTAGTGTAAATACCAAGCTTATTTTTTTCATCTTTCTCATTTCTTTAAATCTAGTTGTTTAGAATTTTTTAAAGTTTGATTTGAAAATAGTGTTACTGCAATTTAAATTCTCAATAATATATTATTCTCCCATCAACTTATTTTTCAAAGATGCGTTGGTGAGATAATTTTGCGATTAAAAGGAAATTAAAAATTAAGGTATGGTAACACCGTTAAGCGTTTAAACGAAATTAAAACAGCATTAAAAATAAATTTGAGAAAA
>JANPAP010000582.1:0-2123 GCA_031429975.1 Chitinophagaceae bacterium | reverse complement strand
TTAATAGGAGCGTCCTTTTTTTTATAGAAAATAATTCTTAATAAATACAATATTTTAGTTTCACCTTCTTAAAATTTTTGTGCTTATTATTTTAATTAACTTTCCGGTAAAATATAAATGTTGAGTTATTTCCTATTTTTTTTCTACCTGATTTTTTTAAGTTGGAGCTTAACAAAAATCAGGTTTGTTGTAAATGCCGGATTGGGCAATAAAATAATTGTTGCTATTTTTATTTTAAAAATTATTGTTGGGCTTGTTAGTGCTGGTATTATTCAGCATAACATGAATGTTGATACCTGGAAATATCATTTCGATGCATTAGATGAATACCATTTGCTATGGATCCAGCCAGGAAGGTATTTTAGTAATTTGTTTGAAAGCGCCTATACAAATGGTTATGCTGGATTTTTCGGATCAGCCCATTCGTATTGGAATGATCTTAAAACAAACCTGGTTGTAAAGTTTATTTCTGTTTTACATGTTTTTAGTTTTGGCAATTATTATGTGAATGTGGTGCTCTATAATTTTCTTACTTTTTTTGGGCAGATTGCATTGTTCAGGGTTTTTCTTAAAATTTATAAGGATCATAAACGGCTTCTATTAATTACTACATTTTTATTGCCCTCCTTACTTTATTATGGAAGTACCATCCACAAAGATGGAATCATTTTTTTTGCTTTAGGCTTAATGGTATTTTATGTATATCAATTGCTTTTTGAAAGTGGATTCAAATTGAAAAATGTGTTGTTGTTTTTACTTGCATTCCTGACAGTTTTTCTTTTTAGAAACTATGTATGTTTAATAATGATTCCGGCATTAATTGCATTGGTAATAGCGATTAAAACCAGGGTTACCCCTTGGGTTAGCTTTGTAGCTGTTTTCTTAATTTCGGGCATTTCATTTTTTATGATTCCTCATTTTTTTCCTGCAATTAATTTACCCGATTTAGTAGTTCAGAAGCAGGCAGAATTTTTAAACCTGGAAAAAGCCAATACAAACTTACAGGTAACAATTTTGGAGCCCAGCTTCCTTAGCTTCTTACAAAATTTACCACAAGCCATTTTAAACGGATTTTTCCGGCCCTTAGTAACCGATTATAAATATTCGAACCTTTTAATTCCACAAATAATTGAATTAGTAATGTATCAATTAATCATATTATCTTTTTTAATTTTTAAAAAACAGACGAACTATTTTAATAACCCTTTCATTTTATTTGGACTCTTTATTGGCATTTATCTGTGTGTTTTTATTGGTTATTCGGTACCGGTTATTGGTGCGATAGTTCGCTATAGAGCTATCTATCTTCCATTTATTATCACTCCATTTCTTTGTTCAATTGATTTCGAAAAATTGAAACGCAGTTTATTCATTATAAAATAAGTGCATATAAATTATTTTGGTTAAAATATTGAAATAAATATTTTTATTGCACTAAAATTGATTTAATTAAAATTATTTCTTTACTTTGCTTCTTATTAAATAAAAATATATGCAATCTTTAAGATTTAAAGCAATTGACAATTTAAGTACAAACAAAGAGGTTTTGGTAAAAGCATCAACAAAAATTACCGGAATTTTTGGTGAAAATGTATTTACACTAATTACTGCCCGGCAGGTTTTAAGTGATGAAGCTTATAAAAGCTTGGTAGGTTCAATTAATAGTGGTAAAAAGATTGACAGGAGCATGGGTAACCAAATAGCAAATGGTTTAAGAGCTTGGGCAGAGAGTAAAGGAGTTACGCATTATACGCACTGGTTTCAACCATTAACCGATTTATCGGCCGAAAAACATGATTCATTTTTTACATTAAAAGGCGATGGTACACCCATTGAAGAATTTGAAGGTGCCGCTTTAATACAGCAAGAACCAGATGCATCTTCTTTTCCTTCGGGAGGATTAAGGGCAACTTTTGAAGCCAGGGGATATACTGCCTGGGATCCTTCATCACCCCCATTTATAATGGAAATTGGCCAGGGAAAAACTTTGTGTATTCCTACTATTTTTGTTTCGTATACTGGCGCATCGCTGGATGCAAAAACACCTTTAATTAAAGCATTGGTAGCGCTTGATAAAGCGGCTGTAGATGTTGCTCAATATTTCGATAAAAATGTTACCAAGG
>JANPAP010000581.1:0-9945 GCA_031429975.1 Chitinophagaceae bacterium | reverse complement strand
GGCTCATTACATAGCCTGTAATTTTTAAAATGATGTGAGCCGTTGAATCCAATGCTCTAACAACCGGCTTGGCAATATCGCCCAATGCTGCGGCGGCAACACCAAAGAAAAGTGCAAAAACAACAATCTGTAAAATTTCATTTTTCGCCATCGCATCAATTACACTGGCAGGAAAAACATGGTAAAAGAAATCTTTGATGGTTAGTGCGGCTTTATCAATCCCGGTACTGGTACTGCTATCCGGCAAAGGCAAATTCATTGCAAGGCCGGGTTGAAAAAAGTTTACTAAAACCATTCCCAGTAACAAACTCATGAGCGATGCACCAATAAACCACAACAGGGTTTTACCACCAATTCTTCCAACAGCACTGATATCGCCCAGTTTGGCAACACCTACCACCAAGGTTGTAAACACTAAGGGTGCTACAATCATTTTTATCAACCTTAAAAATATATCGGCCAGTAAAGAAAAGAAATCTAATTTACCATCCCTTGCTTTTAAGTTTTCATTTTTTTTAAGCGTTACCAAATCTTTTTGCTTAACCAATATTTTGTATGCCAGTGCTGCGGTATCGATTTGTGCTACCAATAATTTATCAACCGATTTTAAAGAGTCGCTTAAAAATTTTATGCTAGACAATGATTGCGATTAATCTTCCGAATTCAACAAGTTTTGTTCAGCAGTTTTCTTCTGATCAATCAATTCTTTTTGTTGAGCAACCAGCTTATTGTAAACCAAACTGTCTTTAATTTTTTCAAAAGGTTTCATCTGCAAATGCAAATGATGTATTTGGATATCGGCATTAAAAATTTTATTGTTTTCGGCTCCAACATATTGCTTATTAAAAATAAAACCGGTTACAATTCCAATAACCAAAGCAATGCCGATATAAAGTGTAAGTCTGTTTGGTTTACTCGCTTTTCCTTCCATAATATTTTATCAATTTCGTCATTAATTAAAATGAGATAAGGAGTCGGATTTACAAATCAATAGGCTCCTGTTTAATTTCGCAATATAATGTTTAATAATTGTTATCAACTCTTGCCGAATAAAAAGAATTGGAAGATATGTTGTAAAAATTTATTGTTAATTTTCCGACTTATTAATTACCAAAACCAAATCATACAATGAGTTTATTTGTAAGAAAACCAATGTCGGCTTTGATGAACGAAGCCGAAGAGACAGGTGTCCATACTTTAAAAAGAACCTTGGGTGCCGGCGGTTTAGTAGCATTGGGAATTGGCGCCATCATAGGTGCTGGTTTATTTTCCATAACAGGGCTTGCTGCTGCCAACAATGCCGGACCAGCCATTACCATTTCGTTTATTGTTGCGGCATTGGGCTGTGCTTTTGCAGGTTTATGTTATGCAGAGTTTGCCTCCATGATTCCGGTTGCAGGTAGTGCATACACCTATTCGTATGCAACCATGGGCGAATTTATTGCCTGGATTATTGGTTGGGATTTGGTATTGGAATATGCCGTGGGTGCCGCAACCGTAGGCATTAGTTGGAGCCGCTATTTTGTAAAATTTTTAGAAGGTTTTGATATTCATTTACCACATTCTTTAATGGTAGGCCCCTGGGATGGAGGAATTATAAACCTCCCTGCAGTATTTATAATTGTTTTAATGAGCATGCTTTTAATAAAAGGAACAAAAGAAAGTGCCACTGTAAATGCCGTAATTGTTACCATAAAAGTTGCTGTAGTTTTGATATTTATTATTTTGGGATGGAAGTATATTAATGAGGCCAATTACAATCCATATATACCAGAAAACACCGGCAATTTTGGCGACTTTGGATTCAGTGGTATTATCCGTGCAGCAGCCATTGTATTCTTTGCCTACATTGGTTTTGATGCGGTAAGTACGGCAGCACAGGAAGCAAAAAATCCAAAAAGAGATATGCCCATTGGCATATTGGGTTCGTTGGTAATTTGTACCATTCTTTACATACTTTTTGCACACGTTATGACGGGTGTTACCAGTTACACATCCTTTGCCGGAAAAGATGGTATTGCACCTGTTGCTGTTGCCATCGATCATATGGGTACTGCAAATGCAGCCGGCATTATTCAACCCGATTATCCTTGGTTAAACCGTGCCATTATTGTTGCCATTCTGTTTGGATATTCATCGGTGATATTGGTTATGCTGATGGGACAAACAAGGGTATTCTTCAGCATGAGTAAAGATGGTTTGATACCCAAATTATTTTCGGTTGTAAATCCTAAAACACAAACACCTGCTAAAAGCAATCTGTTATTTATGGTGGTGGTAAGTTTATTTGCAGCATTTGTACCGGCAAGAGTTGTGGGTGAAATGACGAGTATCGGAACCCTGTTTGCCTTCATCCTGGTTTGTATCGGCGTATGGGTAATGCGGGTAAAAATGCCGGAATTAAAAAGATCTTTTAAAACACCTTTGGTTCCATTAATACCCATACTTGGAATTGGTACTTGTTTATTTATGATGGTTTTTTTACCCATGGATACCTGGATCCGGTTACTGGTTTGGATGTTGATTGGAATGGATATTTATTTATTTTATGGTGCCAAACATAGTTTGTTGGGTGACGGTTCCTCCACAAGAAAAGGGATCAGATTAGCCAGGATAGTGGGTTTAGTGCTGTGTGTATTATTAGCCATCGCCGGAGTATTACATCAATATACCGAAGGGTTTGATACCGACAGAACCTTAATGTATCTTTCTCTAGTATTAGCTGTTGTTCACTTTGCTTTATTTGCAAGTAAGTTGGGAAGAAAAGAAAATGAATCTTAAATAAATGTTTTTTATAAAAATGTCCCCGATTTTTCTGGGGACATTTTTTTTGCAATTCAGTTTCTAACTATTAAATATTAAATGGAGCAACCTAATTTTAAAACCATTTATCCTATTTATTAAATAAGTTAAAAAACCTTACTGTATTTTTGAACCATGCGTAAAACGCTTAACATACTTATTAATTCGCTTAGGCTCACCCTTCAGGAACTCCGGGTGAACAAATTGCGTACGGCGCTAAGCCTTACTGGTGTTGCCTTTGGCATATTCTGCATTATTGGGGTATTAGCAGTTGTTAGTAGTTTAGAAGGCAATATTCAGAATGAAGTAAAGACCTTGGGCAACAATACAATTTATATTGATAAGTGGGAATACAGCGGTGGCCCCGATAAACCATTTTGGAAATACCGGGCAAGGCCGGTTATGAAATATGAAGAAGTTGATTTAATAAAAGAACGTTCGCATTTATCAGAAGAGGTTACCTACCTGATGCGTACAAACGGAAATCTTTCTTATAAAGACGACCTGATTCAGGATGCTTCGGTTTATGGAATTGTGGAAGCACAGAATACCATACAACCCATTGGTTTTGCAATGGGCCGTTATATTTCCTCCTCAGAATTTAACAGCGGCAGCCAGGTAGGTTTAATTGGATTTGACAATGCCGAAAAATTATATGGCACTGCTGAACGAGCGCTGGGAAAGAGTTTCGACTTAAAAGGAAAAAAAATAACCATTGTAGGCGTGATAAAAAAAGAAGGTAAAAATTTTATTGGTTGGGATACCGATAATTGTGTAATGATCCCTTATAAATTATGCAAACAATTTGTAGAAATTGAAAACAGTAACCCGGTAATTATTGTAAAAGGAAAAGATAAAGTAAGCTCTACTGCATTGATGGATGAGCTGACAGGTATCATGCGTCAAATCAGAAAAATTGGACCATTACAGGAAGAGAATTTTTCGCTAAACAGTGTTGAAGCTTTTAGTAAAGCCATTACCGATTTGTTTGGCACCGTAAATATTGTTGGCGGATTAATCGGCATCATCAGTTTAATTGTGGGCATGTTTGGCATTGCCAATATTATGTTTGTAACTGTAAAAGAAAGAACCAGTATGATTGGTTTAAAAAAAGCAATTGGGGCAAAAAGCAGCAGCATCCTTTTTGAATTTTTGCTGGAAGCATCAATCCTTTGCTTGCTGGGAGGGGCTTTTGGATTATTCTTTGTTTATATTTTGACATTAATATTATCGGGGCCACTTGATTTCCCTGTTCATATTTCAATCCCCTTACTTATCAGTACCGTAGTTATTTGTGTAGTGGTGGGAATATTGGCAGGATTTTTTCCTGCATCCCGAGCCGCAAAAATGGATCCCGTAACAGCTATCAGAAGTTAGTTTCTGTTGGTTTTAATTTTGCAATTTCAAGCATTTTCAATTTTCAAAAAACATAGATTTATATTTGCCCAATGAATGTAACCATACTGGCAATAGAGTCTTCCTGCGATGATACTTCGGCAGCAGTTTGCTGTAACGGGGCCATTTTATCAAATATTATTGCCAATCAAAAAGTACATGAAAAATATGGCGGCGTTGTTCCGGAACTGGCCAGCAGGGCGCATTTGCTGCATATTGTTCCGGTGGTAGATCTTGCTTTAAAACAAGCCAATTGTGAATTAGCATCGATCGATGCCATTGCATTTACACAAGCTCCCGGACTAATTGGTTCCTTATTAGTGGGTGCACAATTTGCCAAATCGATGGCGCTTGCCCTTAACAAACCACTGATTGCAGTACACCACATGCAGGCACATGTATTGGCAAATTTAATTGCCGATGAAAAACCGGCTTTTCCATTTTTATGTTTAACGGTTAGTGGTGGACATACACAAATTGTTGTTTGCAATGCACCCAACGAGATGAAGGTAATTGGCGAAACGATTGATGATGCAGCCGGCGAAGCATTTGATAAAAGCGCTAAATTATTAGGGCTCCCCTATCCCGGCGGACCATTGATTGATACCTATGCCACTAACGGCAACCCTAAACGATTTCAGTTTCCGGAGCCACAAATACCCGGATTAAACTTTAGTTTTAGCGGATTAAAAACTTCCATACTTTACTTTTTAAAAAATGCCGGCAGCAGCAATGTTTTTAAAGAATCTTTTACTGCCACCGAAGAAGAACGGCAATTATTTATTAAAGAAAATCTGGAAGATATTTGTGCAAGTATTCAAGACCGCATTGTTAGTATCCTGATAAATAAATTAAAAAAAGCAGCCAAAGAAACCGGCATCAAAAACATTTGTATTGCTGGTGGGGTGAGTGCAAACAGTGGCTTAAGAAATGCCTTACAGGAAAATGGAAAAAAGCTGGGATGGAAAACTTTTATTCCTGCATTTGAATACTGCACCGATAATGCCGGCATGATCGCTATCACCGCCTATCATAAATTTTTAAACAAGGATTTTGCAGACATGAGCAGTACCCCTTCGGCAAGAGCAACCTGGTAAAATAAAAATCAAATTCTACACAATGAATCTTTTATCGTAACGTGTCGAACAACTATTTTCAATTTAAACAATTTATAATTTATCAGGATGCCTGTGCCCTGAAAGTGTGTACAGACGCCTGTTTGTTTGGAGCAACGGTGGTGGAATTCATTCAGTTCAATCAATTTAAAATTAAGCAGACCCTCGATATTGGAACAGGCACCGGATTATTAAGTTTGATGTTGGCGCAAAAAACAAACAGCCAAATTGATGCTGTTGAAATTGATGAAGCTACATTTTTACAAGCTAAATCAAATTTTAAATCATCTTCATTTGCTGAACAGTTGGAAATTATTAGAACTGATATTTTAAATTTTGAAACCGATAAAAAATACGATCTCATTATCAGCAATCCACCATTTTTTGAATCAGATTTAAAAAGTGCAAACCAGCAAAAAAACAATGCCAAACACGATACCGCATTAACCTTTCAACAGTTGCTACAAGTCGTTCATCAAAATTTAAATGATGATGGATTTTTTGCAGTACTGCTCCCCTTTCACCGGGTTGATTATTGCATTGCCGAGGCATCAAAAAGCGGATTGTTTGTAGCAAATAAAATATTGGTAAAGCAAACTCCCACCCATGATTTTTTCAGGGGGATCTTATTTTTTAATCAAAAGGAATCAATTGTAACCAGCAGTGAAATCGTAATTAAAAATAAAACAGGAAATTATACCACTGAATTTACAGCCTTATTAAAAGATTTTTATCTACACCTGTAAGCGGCTAACCATTGGCGTAATCTTGCATATACAAATAGGGCTCCGTAATTTTTCCATTACATACAATGCTGGCCCTTTCAATTAGTGCGCTATTGCCCTTTACAATATCTTCCAACACATATTTAATTAATTGTTCGCCAAAATATTGGCTGGCATCCCGGGGCAATTCGTTGGGCAAATTACCAACCGCCATTACATCGATACTGGTTGATAAATAGGGAGCTGTTTTTTCGAAAGAAATTTTATCTACACCATACACAGGATTCTCAATGGTTTGATCTCCTAAATTTATTGGAATAGAACCATGCTCATCATCGGTAATATCTGCAATAGTTTGTATGCTGAAGGTCTCGTCAATATCAGATTGTTCAAAAAGCCGGGGAACATTATCTGCCCAATAAATACCATTCATCAATACATCGGTGCATTTGGTAAATGGTAAAAACCGGCTGCGGTATTCTTCCGGATGTTGATGAAAATGATCCCGTTTATAAGTCTTTAAATCTTTGTGAGTGTAGAGGTCTGCGCCTTTTAATTGTACGTAAACGGGATACGAAAAATTCCTTTCCAAATACTCATCCGGTTCAACTTCTGTAATACCCATCAAATTCATTACTTCCAGTACACCATGCGCCACACGGCCACTTCCGGTTACAGCAATTTTCATATTGGGCACTTTTAAACCAAAATAAGTATGAATTAAATGCCGGTAATCTTTATTAGAATGTACGCTGCTTAAATTAAAAATACCGGTTCTGTTTCCATAAGCCATCATGCCGTTATGTGCACCCACAATGCCTGCAAAAAAACCAAATCCCAATACCCGCTGGCCATCATCATGAACCAAACATTCATAATCAATAAGCGTAATTTTTTTATCAATAATTGCTTTCAGTAATTTTTGATTATGCGGTTGTAATTTTTTTGTGTGAGAAAAAAATAAATAAGTTTTGCCAGCTATCAAGCTATCAACTGGCACTTCTTTGATACCTAAAAAAATATCGCATTCGCTGATATCCTCTTTAACTGCTACACCTCCCAACAAATATTCCTTGTTGGTAAAGCAACGATTTTCTGATTGCTGTACCAGTACTTTTATTTCAGGAAAATTTTTATGCAACCACCTGCATTGCGCAGGAGTAAGGGCTACTCTGTTATCGGCAGGAATTTTGCCTTCTCTTATCAATCCAATTTTTAGCATCAACCGTTATTTGAGTTGGCAAGTTATTATTAATTTGGAATTTGATTATTGAAATTTGAAATTTGAGCATGAATTATTTTGAATTATTTGAATTACCAGTGAGTATTAATATTGATAAAAGCTGCATTGCAAAAAAATATTTTGAATTGCAAAAACTGCATCACCCCGATTTTTTTACACAGGCAGATGAAACCGAACAACAGGCAGCACTCGAAAAATCATCAACCCTCAACAAAGCTTTAAAAACATTAAAGAACCAGGACGAAACTATCCGGTATGTTTTGGAATTAAAAGGCCTGATTGAACCAGAAGAAAAATATACACTAGCACCCGATTTTTTAATGGAAATGATGGAACTGAATGAAAATTTTGGCGATGATACCGCCGCAAAAATTGAAGCCGCAGAGCAAGATCTTCTTGATAAAATAAATCCGATTGTTGTAAATTATGATGATGCAACAATTACCAAAGAAGAACTCTTACAACTAAAAGAATATTATTTTAAGAAAAAATATCTGCACCGTATTTTGGACAGGATGGAAGGATAATGTAATATTGCAACCCGTTGAAAGATTACTACTTTTAAAGTTGAAGTTTTTCAACATCAGAGCAGCCCAGATGGCGGAATTGGTAGACGCAGCAGACTCAAAATCTGCCGTTCGCAAGGATGTGCAGGTTCGATTCCTGTTCTGGGCACAGAAGTAGATTTCAGGCGATTCCTTTGTGAATCGCCTTTTTTATTTTCTGTTGAAACTATTACCAGTAAAGGGATTTCGACAGAAAAATTATTTTTTGTATCGCTCCCCTATTTCATGAAATACCAGATACCTCAGAAAATATCAATTACAATAAACGATGCTTACAAAATTAATTCGGTCATCATTTTTTAAAGAATTCTTTCGAAATCATACCTGTACAATTATTTATTTTATTTTTTTAAAATATAAAATCCTTTTTATTTGGAAGTTTCATATACATCAATTATCTATGTATAAGTTTAATTTAAATCAGCAATTTCACTGTGAGTGAGAGAGCGAAGCTGTATCTTTTAAACAATTATTACAAAACTCCAAAAACAGTAAGATGCATTACCAGCATTACTTTCATCCAATTATCCTTCAGTAAATTCCACCAAAAACAATTTGTAGAAAACATTCTCTAAAAAATTAAAATCCAGCAATTATTTGTGGTAGATTTATAAACAATTCTACCATATGTACAAAATAAACATAAACCCACTAATTCACCGGGGATCGGAAAGTATCGCAATAGTTTTTGCAGAAAACAGTATTATCAATAGTTTGGTAAAAAATATTGATGGTATAAGGTGGAGCCAATCAAACAAATGTTGGCATCTGCCATTATCAAAAGAAAATTATTTAAGAATTGCTACAGCTTTAAAAAATAAAGTTTCCATTAATAACAGTTTACTAAAAGAATATTTAGAGAAAAGAAAAAAACTAATTCCGGATTTATTACCGGCAATACAAACTAAACCTGCAAGGCAAATTGCACGATCTCCGATATTTAAACTTAGCAAATTAAACAAAGAGGCGCTCGAAATTTTTATACAACACCTGGGTTTAAAAGCCTACAGTCAATCAACCATCAGCACTTATAGAAATGAATTTTTACAATTATTGCAATTGCTAAAAGAGCGGCCGGTAAATACCCTAACGACAGATGAAATAAAATTGTTTATGCAATTTTCGATGGAAAAAATGGGCATAAAAGAAAACACGGCCCACAGTCGATTGAACGCTTTAAAATATTATTTCGAGCAAGTGCTGGGGCGTGAAAAATTTTTTTATGATATCCCTCGTCCCAAGCGGCCTTTATTATTGCCCAATATAATGGGTGAAAAAGAACTTGCCCGATTATTTAATGCACTGGGTAATTTAAAACACAAAGCCATTTTGTTTACCGCATATAGTGCAGGTCTAAGAGTGAGCGAAGTAGTTGATTTAAAACTTTCAGACATAGACAGTAACCGAATGCAGATTAAAGTAGAAAATGCCAAAGGAAAAAAAGACAGATATGTAGGATTGAGTCCGGTGTTACTGGATATTTTGCGTCAATATATAACTACCATTAACCCCCGTCCCAGCATTTTTTTATTTGAAGGAAGCCAGACAAAAACACCTTATAATTCCAGAACTGCACAAAGGATATTTCAGCTTGCAAAGGAAAAAGCAGGAATAAAAAAGGCAGTAAGTTTTCATTCTTTGCGCCATAGTTTTGCCACCCACCTGTTAGAAAAAGGAATAGACATACATTATATAAAAGAAATTTTGGGTCATTTTAGCATAAAAACCACAGAGAGATATCTACATGTAAAAAGAGAGTCGTTGGTAAATATCATCAGTCCACTGGACGATTTATGGGAAAAAGGCGAAATAAGGCTGTAGTATTTGCGACAGCCCAAATACATAAAAGCGAATACTAAAAGACTGATTTTTAATTGTCTTTATTTTAGGATGATTAAAAGATGTCGTATAACTTAGTGTTAGCGGTAAGCCGACACTACATCACATACGACTATGAAATTTTGGGAGTTAACATCTGCATTTAGAAGTGAAATAAACAACTTGCAAACTGTTCTTGCAAAAGACCAGTGGACAAGATTTAAATCACACTATGAAAACTTAAACGAAATTGTTCAAAGACAGGACAGACAAATATTAGA
>JANPAP010000580.1:0-1580 GCA_031429975.1 Chitinophagaceae bacterium | reverse complement strand
ATGCCGGCTTCGCTGCCATTGGCACATGCAAAGCTTGATGAAAAAGAATACAAGGTTTTTTTTAATTCTTCGTTGGCACTTTCTACATTTTGTTTTTTATTACTGCTGATCATTTTTTTATTTTCGGGCAAGTTTATTTCCGGCGTCCTTGCTGTTCCATTTAGAATATTACTGATGGGAGTTTGTTTTACTTATTTTAATTTGATACAGGAAAATGTGCTTGCCTATTTACGTACCATTAACCACCCCTTTCACTTTTTAATAATCTCTGCAACAAAAGACCTTGTTGAAATTGCGTTGGTAATTGTGCTGGTAATTATTGCAGGTAAAGGCGCCGAAGGCCGCATTATTGCTGCGGTTGCTGCAACGGCAATCATTTTTATTTATGGGTTGCTGTATTTTTATAAACAAGGTTTTATTCATTTACAAATCAGTAAAAAATACCTGAAAGAGGAAATGAAATTTGGCGTATCGCAGGTTTTCTTTTTATTCAATGTATTTATTTTAAATGGGGCCGATAAATTTTTAATACATTTTTTATTGCCGGCAAATAAAGCAGGTTTGGGAATTTATTCCATGTCGGCTCAATTTGCATTTATCATCAATGTTGTGGTGAGTGCATTCTTCTTTACCTACCAGCCGGTATTGTATAAACATCTTACCGATTTAACTCAAGCCAACCGTTTTAAATTACTCCGGATAAAATATCTGTTTGCCGGATTCCTGCTCCTGTGTACAGTTTCATTAAGTATACTGGTTCCTTATATTTATCATATATTTATCAATAAACTTTATTTTCCGGGAATACCATTTGTGGCAGCAAATGCCTTTGGTTATTTTTTCTGGGGCCTGTATGCAATGCTGTTGGGATTTTTGTATTATTATAAAAAAAACAACCTGGTTATTTTACTTTCAGTTTTCAGTTCTGTTGTTTGCATCTTTTTAAATTATGTATTTATAAAAAACTGGGGCATAGCCGGTGCAGCTTTTGCCAACTTATTTACTTATTGTTTACTGTTTATTACTGCATTTGTTGTTGTTAACCGTAGCTGTAATTTGCAAATGCCCTGGCTACAATTGCGTTCAATTTTTGCAGCACGTTAAATCAATTATTAATCAGGAACAGGTATTTTTAAATGATTTAAAAATGATTTCTTTAACAAGCCCCATAACAGCTACGAATGATATTTCCCTGATAGATACATTTTCGGGACAGGATATAATTGCGCTTTACCAGCAACAACTCAACATCGATGTTGCTGCATTTTTTAAAACCAATCCAATATTTTTCTTGTACCAATGTAACCAAACTGGTTATCGTTTTTATACCCCGGAAGCGTTGGCAGGTGATGGCGATTTTTACAGTGCACTGCAACAAAAACTTACCGGCGATTATTATCACGATTGGAAATTTGAAAACCAACTTGCAATGGATGCCTTACAACCAGATGATAAAATTCTTGACATTGGTTGTGGTGTCGGTAATTTTTTAACCAGAGCGAAAATAAAAACCGCAACCACCTGCGGACTGGAACTGAATAAAAAAGCCGCTGCAATCTGCCGAGAAAAAGGCCTTGAAG
>JANPAP010000579.1:0-1795 GCA_031429975.1 Chitinophagaceae bacterium | reverse complement strand
ATGATTTTTTATTTACGATTATGGATTTGAGATTTACAATTTTTTTAAAGATCATGAGTTGCTAAAACTTATTACTCGTCAAATTTAACACTCTCAGCCAAAGTTCTGTCATCATACTTTACTCCATAGTGGTCAAGGACATCCTGTGGTACTCCATCCCATTGATTCGGCTTATTACCAGCGTAGCCAATATCTTTAATTCCAATTTCGCTGGTATAAAAACCAGTAGCAGTAAGGTTTCGCATTAAAGTAAAAAATGCTACACCCTGTTTCATTTCGGGGGTTGCTTTTTTTGGATAGGCAATATCTTCTACAATTTCAATGCGCTGCTTTTCTGAAATCTGACTGAAAGATTTTTCAAAGCGCTTCAGCGATTGCAGTTCCAGCCAACGCAAACCACCCCTCATGGGAGTTTGATGCCGGGGCATATCTTTTACAATAAACTCAATAAAGTCGGGCACTTTGGCATCGGTGGCGCTGCCACTTACTTCATCCCGTGGAATGATAATATCTGCAAGAAATGCAATGGTCGTCATTTCTTCTGCAGTAAAAAATACAGCATCCTGTAATTTTTTGTTAGCCAGTTTTTCTTCTTCCATCCTGTCACTAACATCAGGCACTGTTTTATTTGCAGTTTCTTTTTTATCGGTTGTATTACAAGCATCCAACAACACACTGCTTGCTGCAGTACCTATCAGTAAGGCTTTTATTGATTTACGTCTGTCCATATTTTTTTATTTACAGGTTTTGCTTTTTTAATTGATCAACGATATATTCCGATGCCCTCATGGAAAGCGCCAGTATCGTCCAGGTAATATTTTTATCGGCCTGCGATACAAATTGACCACCATCCACATTAAACAGATTTTTACAATCATGTGCCTGGCTCCATTTATTAAGGGCCGATTTTTTGGGATCGTTGCCCATGCGGATGGTGCCTGCTTCGTGAATGATATTGCCGGGATTGGCTAATCCATAATCATTCTTTTCATCGTCGGTATCACCCCAAGTAATAATAGCTCCCATGTTATGCATGATCTCTTTAAAGGTTTCCTTCATGTGCTTTGCCTGCTTGATTTCATACGCACTGTTTTTGGTATCGAATTTTAAAACTGGTATTCCATATTTATCTACCACATCCGGATCGATGGCGCAAAAATTACTGGCCATTGCAATGCTTTCGCCACGGCCTGCCATGCCTACTCCGGCTCCATATAAATACCGGTAATCTTCTTTTAACGAAGCCCCATAACCACCGGCTTCTTTTGTTTTTCCATTGATGGGATATTTTCCATTTTGGCCCTCTACCCCAAAACCAAATCCATAAGATGGTTGTTGCATACCACCCCAATATTCGATATGGTAACCTCGGGGGAAATCGAGTTTTTTATTATCGCCCCACCAAGGACTATACACATGCATGCCGCCAACCCCATCTTCGTTGTAACGCTTACGGCCAAACAGTTTGGGCAAAATTCCTCCCATAGCCGCCCCGGTAGAATCATGCAAATATTTACCCACCACATCGCTAGCGTTTCCTATGCCATTGGGGTGTTGTACTGATTTTGAATTCAACATCAACCTTGCACTTTCGCAAGCACTTGCTGCCAGTATCACTACTTTTCCTTGCACCTCGTATTCCTGCAAATCAATTTTATTTATGTACGAAACGCCTGTAGCCAAACCTTCTTTATTGGTATTTATTTCACGGGCCATGGCATTGGTTACTAAATCAACATTGCCGGTAGCAAGGGCAGGTTTTATTAAAACAGAAGAAGAAGAAAAATCGGCATAC
>JANPAP010000578.1:0-6553 GCA_031429975.1 Chitinophagaceae bacterium | reverse complement strand
GGAATAAATATTGCGATGAACAACATTTGCAATTGTTGCACCCTTTCCTGCTTTATTATTTTTTTATTCTCTTCTATTTCTAACTGCCTCAGCTGTTCGTTGCTGGTAAAAATTTGAGCTTCTCTTATCCTTCCTTTACTATTAATAGTATCGTTAATAGACTGTACCAGGTTGATATAATTAAAGGCACTGTCAATATTATTTTGTTGTTTGTAAATGGCAACTAAAAACTTCGATGCATCCAGCTCCCTGATATTAAACCCATCTGCCCTTGCAATTTTTTGCGACATGCCTGCATAATAAATTGCCGAATCGGGCATGCGTAACTTATTAAATAATTTGGCAAGTCCTAAGGCTGCTTCACAAAGCAATTCATCATCATCGGCAGCCGTTAAATATTTTATAGCCATCCGGTAATTTTCCAGCGATGGTAAATAAATGCTGCGCTTTTGATAATTATGCCCCAGCCCCGTTAAGGATGCGCCCATTAAATCATCGTCGTTTAATTTTTTTGCAATTTCGAGTGCCCTACTAAAGTGGATATATGCCGAATCGGAAATATTCAACAAATCGTACACATCCCCAAAATTTTGAGCACTGTAATATTTCAAGTCTTCAATATTATTTGCCCGGATGATTGAATCGGATTTATAAAAATTCTCCAGCGATTTTCTGTACTCTTCCTGATACCTGTAAACAATTCCAATGCTCATAATGGCGCTGGCCATGTTTCGTTGGTTGTTCCGCTTTTCTTCAATCTGTAATTTTTTTAACAGGTATTCCAAAGCCCTGGGGTAATTACTCAACTTAATAAATGCATTGGCCAATACCCCCATGGACCGGGCCTGCCCTTCGGCATACTGAATCCGGTTGGCAATAAACAGGGCTTCCTGCGAAATAAAAAGTGCTTTCTCCGGATTGTAATTTCCCACCAGATCTGCAAGCTTCCACATCAAAGTAACCCGGTTGCTATCAGGCATTTCTTTGGCAAGCAATTCACCAATACTATCAACTTTTGATTTTTGTGAGAATGAAGGAATGGTTGCAACAACTAAAATAAAAAACAACAGCAGGTATTTTATCATCCAATTTTTACAATTCATTATGCAGGTAATTTTTATTTTTTGTTTGGGTAAGTTAAAAATTTTCTTTGGCAATAAAGCCATTAATGTTTTTACATTTAATTTATAATAAGCAACCTGTTTTACTAAAAAATGTAAACTCTTTGATTTTACATTTTAGAATTGTAAGTTTAAAGCATTACAGCAACTGCAAAAATTAATTTATTATGAAAAGGTTAATAATATTTTCAATACTTTTTTTTATTTCTCAATGGGCATTTTCGCAAGCTCTTTACGAATTTGATTATTCTTTTGATATAAAAAATATAAAAGAAGAATACAAGGCATTTTTTGTTAGAAACGACGATGGAACTGGTTTTGTAAGAGTACGGTTTACCAATCCCGAAACGAAACAGATTGACCTTGTTGAAATGCAGATTGAAGAACATTTTGACGTAGATAAAAATGGGGATACCGATAGTACGGTGTTGGTAATTGAAACTTACAAACCGCAAATTATTAATGGCAATAAACTGGATGGTTATTCGCCCGATTATTTTTGGTTTAAAAAATTTGAAAAGGATGGATTTTTTGAACCCTGGGTAGTGGTATCGCCGGATGTAAATGAAATTCATGAAGGCACTATCAATAAAGTAAGATTATTGGAGCAGGCCGATTTAACGCAGGAACTAGTGCTGCAATATTTTAATGCGGATGAACCTTTTTATATTAATTTATTCGAAGCATCCATACGAACTCCCAAAAGACCGGTAAATGCAGCCCCGGGTGATGGTGGATCACCTTCCGGTGTGATGTCTGCAACAACCGCAAAATTATTTATGATTCTGGTAGCCAATACCAACGACCCTTCAATTGGCAGCACCTGCGATATTGATAAAAATGCTACGCTAAAAACCTTTCAGCAAATTGCCGAGTACCTGGAAATTCCTTTTGTTCCTAATTTAATTTACGGGCCACAATACAACAAAAAAAATGTTGAAGCAGCCATTAATGGATTAAAACCTTCATCCAACGATATAGTAGTTTTTTATTACACCGGCCATGGTTATGCAAATGATAATGATGGCTACACATTTCCCTATCTGGATTTGAGAACAAAAGATTTTCAACCCATGAGCAAAGAATTTGCAATGAATATGCAGGATATCTTTAAACAGATAAAAGGAAAAGGAGCCAGGCTGAACTTGGTTTTGAGCGATTGTTGCAATGCCGATCCCAACCTTACCAACAACATCAGTGCTGGTATGGCCAGCCTTCGTTCATCTTCTATTGGATGGAGTTTGGAAAATTGCCAGAACCTGTTTTTAAAACAACCCAACACTTCTATTTTAATGACGGCTGCACAAAAAGGCGAAGTATCTGCTGGCAACAATGTGTATGGTGGATTTTTTACTTTTAATTTCAGAGAGTCCCTCGAAAAAAAATTGGGATTATTTTCTCAGTTTGTAAGTTGGAAAGATTTACTCGATGCAGCAAAATCGCAAACCATTAAAAAGGCAAACAATACAACCTGCCCCAATATAAGTGGCGATGGTTTTAGCTCCTGCAAACAAAATCCTGTTTTTATTCTGGAATAAGATTACACCCATTTATTTTTATGAGCAAGGCTGATAACTTGTGCCTTTGATGTTACATGAAGTTTTTGATAAATGTTAGCGATATGTTTTCTTACAGTAAGCACACTCAAATTTAATTGAGTTGCGGTACGTTTGGCATCCCACCCATTAACCATATGTTGAAGAATTTCTTTTTCTCTTTCCGTAATACTTTGGGTTATGGAAAGAGTAGGTTCTATATGGTTACTTGCAGTAGATTGGCTGAGTAACTTTAGCGTTTTTCGGGCAATAGCCGGACTCATTGGCGCCCCACCAATTTCTAAAACATTGGTAATAGCATCACGTAAAACAGCCGCAGGCTCATGTTTTAATAAATATCCCGAAGCGCCTACTTGTATGGCTTCAAAAATTTTATCATCATCATCAAAAACTGTCAATACAATAATATGAATTTGAGGGTAAAGGGATTTTACAATTCGGGTGGTTTCAATGCCTTCTAATTCCGGCATTTCTAAATCCATAAATATTACCTGCGGCAATAGTTGGTGTGGAAGCCGCTTAAGTTCTTCTAAACAATAATGACCATTTTCTGCAGAAAACAATAATTTTAATTCCGGATACCCTTTTATCTTTTGCATAAAAGTGTTTCGGTTTACCTGGTTATCTTCAGCCACTGCAATAGAAATATTCATACAAGTAAATTACCGATTAATTAATAGCTCAAAAAATAATCAATTTGTAGTAGCACCTATTTCAATGATGGTGCCGGTTGGAATATTTTTTTGCCATCCCACTTTAAATCCAGCTTCCTTTGCCCGGCTGTTGATGTTATGCAACCCGTTGCCAGAATAGTTTTCAGAAGAATTTGAAGACATTCCTATTCCATCATCCCGGATAATTACTTTCCAGTTTTTGACTGCAATAAACTCCACTGCGATGGCTGTACAATTACTATGCTTTAATGCATTGATGATAGACTCCTGGATAATTTGAAATAAATGAAATCCTTGAATTGCGGTAAGTTCCATATCGGTTTCTAAATTTTCTACCACATCCATTTTAATATTTACATAACTAAGATTGAGTTTTTGCAATAACAATTTTACCCGGTCGCTGATTGCAATTAATGAAATAGCCGATCGCTTTAGCGCCCAAATGGTATCACCCAATTGCGATACGATAGATTGCGAATTACTCTCCAATTCTTTTATTGCATTAACGGCATTAGCAGTAAACGTTTGCTCATTTTTAATAGTATCAACATTGGCAACAATCGATGCAGCATAAGCTCCAAGGTTATCGTGCAAATCGGCAGCAACTCTTCTTCTTTCATTTTCTTCAGCCTCTTTTATTGCCATATTGTTCAGTCGTTTTTCTTCGGTCATCCTGAACTCCATGGTAAGTTTTTGTCGACGTTTATAATTTTTAAAAATAAAAAATGTAAAGAGTATGCTGATTACAAAAAATATTATGGATCCATACAGCCAATAATTTTTTGTAACCAGATCGAGCTTTTGTTGAATAATGGTATTTTCTTTTTTTTGAAGTTGATATTTTGTTTGCAACTCTGCCAAAGAATTTGCTGAATTTTTTTCATACACCGAATCTTTTAAAGCAATGATGCTTTTCAATACTTCGGCATATTTATCAGTGTTGCCTAATGCCATATAATTATCTGCAAGGCTATTGTATAAAAAGAAAAGTTTAGTATCCAGTTTATACTTTCTTGCAATAGCAATGCCTTCCTGGCAAATGGCAATTCCTTTTTCGGGTTGACCATAATGAGCATAATAATACCCCAATTGCGACATGTCGGAAGCTATATAAAATGGGTCTCCAATCAGCTTTCTGATAGCCACCACTTCTGTTAATAATGCTTCCGAAAATTTTGGATTACCCGATTTTACAAACAACTCCGATTCAATTGCCAGTGAGTTGGATAAGGCAAATAAATTTTCGTGTTTACGGGAATAGCTTACGCCTTTTTTTATGTAGTAAAATGCAGAATCAATTTTACCCAGCCCATTATAATTGGTAGCCAAATTTGCAAACAGAATTGCATATTTTTCCAATAGAACAGAATCGCTGGTTGTTCGCAGTGCCCTTAAATGCCAGGTTAAAGCAGCTTTAGGTTGCCCCATTTCAAGATAGGCCCATCCTATCAGCGTTTTTGCTTTTACCTGCAGCAATTCATCTTTATATTCTTCGGCTGTTGCAATAATTAAATAAGCCAATTCAATGGCTTCTTTGTATTGATTCATCCTTATAAAACAGCGGCCTTTTTGATTAAGGATATTGCAATATAAAACTGGATATTTTTTTACGCCTCCCAATTGATTCAAACATTGGTCTGCAATTTTTAAAGATGAATCAACCAGTCCTTTGTTAGTAAGTGCAGCCGAAAAATAATACCTGGCTTTAATTTCATCCATTACCCATTTGTTTTGGATGGCCATTTGTTCCGCCATTTTTGAATACAACATCAGTGTATCCGGATGCAGTGAATAACCCTGATCGCACAATAAAAATATTTTGTTGATTTTAGTTTTCGGGTTATCGGCCAGGCTAATATCAGTTTTAAGTTTACGCACAATATTAGTTTGCGAATACCCACTTAAAGCAATACAAAAAATGCAATAAATAAAAATGATTGATAAAATTTTCTTTTGCATATTTTGATAATTCTAATTACAAGTTTACAATTTTTTTAAAGCTTAAATGCCTGCTACTACAAATTATGTATAGAATGCATAACTATATTCAGTTAATTTTATTTAGCTAAAACTATTTTTTCTAATAGATTACCATTCCCCATATTTTGAATAACTCATTTTCAGTAATTTGATAAGACATTAATTATGAAAAAAATATTCCTCTCCTTATTATTTATCATTTCAATCAGTCTTTTAAAAGCACAATTTACAAACGTATTTACTACATTTAATACAACCAATACCCCTGTATTTACCAGTAATAATTTTAAAGCAGTTTGGGTAGGAAAAGGCAATCAAATATGGGCTGGCACACAATATGGTGGACTCTACAGGTTTGATACTGCACGTAAAGCGTGGACAAAATCATCACAACTTACCAATGTTTTTATCAATCATATCCAGGCCGATAAAGAGGGCGGCATTTGGATTGCACAATCGGGCACTTCGGGTACGGTTGGCGGAGGATCCAATACTGCCGGCGGAATAAATTATTTTCCCGACACAACCGATGCCGGAATGCAGTTTTTCAGCACTGGAAATTTTCTTTCCTCCAGAAATGTAAGAGGAATTTATTTGGATACTTTTAACAGTCAACCAAACAACTTTCGAAGAATATGGGCTCCCCAGGCAACCTATATTACTTCGGGCAATACCAGTGCAGGAGGTGTAGTAAAATGGCAGGATCCGGTTTCAGGCAACTTTCAAAAAGTTTGGGGAGGATTGCAAATATTTCCTTACACAGCTTTGGCAAGTGCGGGTAACCCTTCCTGTTATTCAGCCTGTGGAAATAAAGACGAAATATGGGTAGGTGCCGAAACAAATTATACCGCATCCAGTGGAAGTAGCAGCCAGATTATCCGGTATGAGGCTTCAACAGGAAATTATTTAGGTGGGTACGATCAAAATGGCGCCTACGATAAAACAAGATTGTTTTATAATAATCAACCTAAAAATTATATCGACAGCAGTACCAATGGCATTCTTCCTGCAGCTTTTAGAACTACCGCCATGTTTGTTGATGGCGAAGACCGGCGTTGGATTGGTTTTAGAAATGGGGGCGTTGTAGTAAAAATTGGCAATACCTGGAACTCGGTAAATATGCCAACAGTAATTACGCCAGGTAGTTTTATAAATTACAATGCTATCACTAACGATGAGTTTGGATACATCTACATTGGCACCAATAATGGCTTGGTGGTTT
>JANPAP010000577.1:0-1986 GCA_031429975.1 Chitinophagaceae bacterium | reverse complement strand
TACAGGAGCTGAAGTGGAATTCAACATTCAACATTCAACATTCAAAATTGAAGTTTATACCACAAGGCCTGATACCATTTTTGGAGTTGATTTTATGGTAGTGGCTCCAGAACTGGATTTGGTGCAACAAATAAAAACTTCGGACCAAACCCTTGCTGTTGATGAATACATTGCTTATGTAAAAAGCCGCAGCGATATTGATCGGATGGCAGAGAAAAAAATTACCGGTTGTTTTACCGGAGCCTTTGCAATAAATCCTTTTGATGGAAAAGAAATTCCAATTTACATCAGCGAATATGTTTTGGCAGGATATGGTACCGGCGCAATTATGGCAGTGCCCTGTGGCGACGAAAGAGATTTTAAATTTGCAAAACATTTTAATATTCCTATTACCAATATTATTGGCGAACATTTTAATAGCGTTGAAGCCAATGCCACCAAAGAAGCGTTGCTGGAAAATTCGGGTTTTTTAAATGGGATGAAAATGACTGATGCCATGCCGTTAGTAATTCAAAAACTGGAGGAACTGGGCATTGGAAAACAGAAAGTAAATTACCGGATGAGGGATGCAGGATTTAGCCGCCAACGTTATTGGGGCGAACCTTTTCCCATTATTTGGAGCGATGGAATTGCTATTCCGCTTACTGCAACTGAACTGCCATTAACATTGCCTTTTGTAGAAAAATATGGCCCCGGGCCAGATGGCGAAGGTCCGTTGGCAAATATTAAAGCGTGGGTTGACCTCACCCCTAACCCTTCTCCAAAGGAGAGGGGAACGAACGACCCTGTTGTTTTCGGCTATATCAACAGTTCTGTTGAAGAATGGCAAAAGACAATTGTATTTGCAAAGCAAAACAGAAAAAATGCTACCCCCGAAGAGGATATTATTTGGCAGGAAATAAGAGATAGAAAAATAGCCGGCAATAAATTCAGAAGGCAACATCCAATTGCAGGTTACATTCCCGATTTTGTTTGTCTGGAAAAAAAATTGATTGTAGAAATTGATGGTGAGTATCATACAGCTGAAGAGCAGCAGTTGTTTGATAAGGGAAGAGAAAACTGGTTAGCAGCCCAAGGTTTTTCTATGATTAGAATTACAAACGAGGAAGTAAATAATGCATTAACATCGGCACTAAAAAATATTGAAAATGCACTAAATAAAATAGAGGAGACTGGCAAATCAGAAAACGCCAACTCCCCTCTCCTTTGGAGAGGGGTTGGGGGTGAGGTCAAACGTGAAACCAGCACCATGCCTGGTTATGCCGGCAGCAGCTGGTATTTTTTGCGGTACATGGATCCCAATAATGATGAAACATTTTGTAACAGAAAAGTTAGTGATTACTGGAACCAGGTTGACCTATATGTTGGCGGTACCGAACATGCCGTGGGCCATTTATTGTACAGCCGCATGTGGACAAAAATTCTTTTCGATTTGGATCATATTGGATTTGATGAGCCATTTAAGAAATTGTTGAACCAGGGAATGATTCAAGGTAGCAGCAGGTTTGCATATAGAATTAATGGCACAAAAACTTTTGTTTCAAAAGGACTGTTAGAAGCTGAAGAAAAATTTAATTCAAAGGATACAGATAAAATTCATGTGGATGTAAATTTTGTAGATGGATTTGAAATGGATATTGAAGCGTTTAAGAAATGGAAAAATGAGGAGTATGCAACTGCAGAATTTTTGTTGGAAGATGGCAAATATATCTGCGGAGCAGAAACTGAAAAAATGTCCAAATCAAAATACAACACAGTAAACCCCGATGAGTTGTGTGAAAAATTTGGTGCCGATACTTTTAGAATGTATGAAATGTTTTTAGGGCCGGTAGAGCAAAGTAAACCTTGGGATACAAAGGGTATAGAAGGGGTGCACCGATTTTTACGAAAACTCTGGCGTTTGTTTTACGATGACCTTAAAGGCAAGGTTTGGAACGAAGAAAAAGGTACCGATGCCGAATTAAAAGTGTTGCATCGAACCATTAA
>JANPAP010000576.1:0-3754 GCA_031429975.1 Chitinophagaceae bacterium | reverse complement strand
AACTGCTGCTGCACCTGCAGATGAACTATTGTTTACTATTCCGGAAATCGTATTACTAAAAATATCGGTAGTAGCAGCACCTATATCATTGGTCAATTCAATCGCAGTGAGATTTACCGGTATATAAGACAGGATGTTCTGAATGGTATTTCCACTAATAATTACGCCTGTAGTACCGGATACCCAAATACCCTTTGTATAAACAGTACTAGTAGGGCTCGTAAATGGAAAACTTCCTAAGGCGGCCGTAGTTCCGATAGTGTTATTTGTAACAGTTAACCCATTTGATACAGAGGAAGAAATTCCATTAAATACAATTGCCCTTGCACATTGATTGATTACATTATTATCAACAATCAAGTTATTGATGGATGACCCTAATGTTGCAGGATTAGAAACTTCTGATGTAATAGCAGTTGGGGCTCCGGTTACTGATGCACCAGCATTACCACCACAATAAATTCCGAAACTGATATTGGAAGAAGATGTTGTTGCAGTTATTCCACTTGCATTTCCCGAAGTAACATTTCCATTTAAATTACAATTTTTAATAGTATTATTTTCAGCACTGGCAACTATAGATCCATTAGTTGCAATCCGTATACAAGAATTTCCTATAACCGTAGCAATAGCAGTATTATTAATGGTTAAATTTCGATTGGTACCAGCAGTATTTGGATTATCTCCATTTATAGTAACGTTATCAGCACCATTTAATTGAATTACTCCAAATCCGGCAGCAGGATTCCCGGAAATGGAAACGCCATCAACAGCTGGTTGTATTAATATGGAAGTGTAGGAAGCTGGATCAGCATCCTTGCTATTTAATGTAGCAGGTGTAATACCTTCAGTAGTATTAGCTGAAATATTTATTACGATTGCTCCCTGATGAGTTCCCAGGTTTATCGCATCAAAAGCTGCTTTTAAAGTTGTATAAGATCCAGTTAGTGTTCCACTGGTTGCAGTTAAAGATACCTGGGCTGATACATTCTTATTTCCAAATAAGAGAAAAGCCAATAAAAAAGCTACGTAAATTTTCTTCATACAAAGAGATTTGTGGTTTAAAGCGTACGGTATTATAGTGTTTTCAATAAATTAAATTCTCAAACAAAATATGCTTAAGGCAAAATTGTTCATTTGGGGGATGATTTACGCTGAATTTCAGCATTTCAGAGGGATTGGAAAGGATTTTAAATTTTAAAAAATGTAACCACAAGTTAAGTCTTAATGCGTAAATACAAGTAAATTAATTCCAGTATTTACCCACAGAAAATTAACTCCTACTGGTATTAATAATTTCAATACAAAGAAACTTGTACCAATTATCCTGCCAATTTTTTGAACTCAATTTTATTTAATCCTGTTGTATAAGAATTGACATACCCAATAAAAGTTTATGCTATTAAAATAAATTGCAATTCATATTTGTAAAGTTAATAACGTAAAAATGTGCAGCTCTATTTTAGAGCTGCACATTTTTAATTTTCAAACTTAGTATTAAGCTGTTACAATTGCTTTTTTGCGTAATTTCTTTACTGTAATAACAACAGCAAATAAAACACCAGCAACTAAAAACATAATATTCATATTATCATCAAAAGGCACTTCTGGAGCACCTCCTCCACCTGCAGGACCTGGTCCTATTGGCTGTGCAAATAACATTGATGGTAAAAGGAATAATACTACCAGAGCTAAAGTTTGTGTCAGTCTTTTCGCTAAAGACAGGGCTGATACAATGGCTTTCATCTTCATTTTGTTTTGTTTTATTTGAGTGTGTTAATGAATAAATTTTGAACTTCTTTTGTTTTATCAGGTGCAATGATTTCCAATTGATAAGTACCTCTGGCAATCATGGTTGGCAAATTCAGTATTTGTGTACTGCTTCCTCCTGCATGCTCGGCTATACTTGTAAAAATCACTTCCCCAATTGAACTTAACAGTCTGATATTGTATCTTCCTTGTGGTTGATTCTTAAACTGTACGTTTACGGTACTTCCTTCAACTGGATTTGGTGAAATGGTAAATACTGGTTTCACGTTTCCTAATAAAACTTTCACAATATAGGTATATTTTACTTCTCCCGACACTGCAACACTTTTAATTCTGTAGAAATTTGTTCCATTTATTGGACTATTGTCCATCCAATTATAAGAGATTTCTGCAGAAGAGCCAGATCCTGTTGCAGTTACTGTTCCAATTTTTGTGAAGCTTATTGCATCTGCAGAACGCTCAACTTCATATTGCTGAATACCTCTTTCAGCTGCTACTTTCCAATCTACTTTAATCCCAGCCGCCACTTTATTAGCACTGATACTGATAAAAGTTACCGGTAATGGTGCAGCAGGAACCTGGTTAAACACAACTTTGAAACGATTGGTTGCTGTTGAAGCAGACGCAGTAAAATCGTAAGTAGTAACTCCAGAAACCAAATCAATTGGCGTTGTAATCCCGGTTTGATTATCTACAAGGTAGGCAGTCAATCCAGGCTCATTCATATCTGTTGTGATAAATTCCAGACGATACGCTTGCGATTGCATATTCCACATCTTAAAGAATACAGTATCCTTTAATGCTACAGGTTGTCTTGCCTCAATCACTAATAACTTATTCTCTCTTTCTATAGCAAGATTTTCTGCGCCATTTGCCAGTTTAGTAACATCGTCACCATCTACATTGTTAGAGAAAGCGTCGTTAAATACTACTAAGTTACCATCTGCAGTTGTGGTAGTAGTACCATTTACAGCATATAGATTCGTCTTAAATTGTTGGAATCCACTTGTTGGTCTGAAGGTATTAATTCCAATTCCAGCAGCTTTGGCGCTTTCTAAAAGAGCAATTGTACCAGAGCTTATAGAAGATGTTACAAAGAATGCCTGGCCAGATTCAATAAACTTATTAGATCTGAATGGGTCTCCTACAGTACCAGCTCCATAACTGCCTGGTAAGAACGGAACATAACCACCTTGCAAAATTCCATTTAAAGGACTGAATGTTTGATAAGCGCCTAAATTAGTTCCATTGACTGCCTTTGGATCCCAAATATAGAAAGTAGAAGTTAGGCCACCGGTACGTTGTAATTTAGAATAATCGATTGTTGATGCATACAAATTACCCACTAACTCGTAATTATTAGTACCTACTGTAATAGCATTTGCTGTTTGATCACCAGTGTATAGGTTACCCGTTGTACGCAGGGTTGTTGGAGAAATATCAGTCAGCCCCCATACAGACCTATCACCTCTTATGTATAATGCATATCCTGTGGTACTTTGAATGCCACCTGAAATAGTAGATGTAACATCATTCCAAGTATTCCCAGCACTATTATATTTTTGAATTGATGCAGAATAAGCAGAAGGATAATCAAAACCTAAAGCAATATAATTAGGCAAATTGCTTGTTAAGATGGTACCATACCCTGGTTTAGGATTAAAGTTACCCGTTGGATTTTCCTGCCAAGACTGCCTGATAGTTTGACTACCTTTTGTTGGAACTGATAACATCCTCCAGGCTCTCTTAGCATTTGCAGGAATATAGCGTTCAACAGTTACATCACCAGTAATATAATTGCCAGCAACTGCACCCTGTGCAACTCTTGCAGTACCAGAAACATTCGACTTAAAAGTGAGGTTGCCGCCCGATGCTAACACGGCACCGCTTGCCACAGTAACAGTACCATAAGTATTATTATACCCAATAACGAAAATGAATTAGTTGATAATGAAGGTGTTATAACATTTATTAACAGAAAAAA
>JANPAP010000575.1:0-9197 GCA_031429975.1 Chitinophagaceae bacterium | reverse complement strand
GTAACAAGCAATATCCAACAAACGCTTAATGTTCATTTGTACTTCACTACGTAAAGCACCTTCAGTTTTAAACTCGTTGTTAATGATATTACGGATAGCAGTCTGCTCATCATCGTTCCACTCATTTACTTTTTTATCAACGCTTATTTCAGCCTTGTTTAAAATGTATTTTGCAGTGGATGGACCAATACCATAAATATAGGTAAGTCCGATTTCGCCTCTTTTTTGTTTTGGTAAATCAATACCGGCAATACGAGCCATAGAAGTTTATAAATTTTGAATTGTAAATGTTATTTAAATTATCCTTGTCTTTGTTTAAAACGAGGATTCTTTTTGTTGATAACAAACAAAACGCCTTTCCTTCTAACGATTTTGCAATCAACACTTCTTTTCTTGATTGAAGCTTTAACCTTCATTGTAATTTATTTTATTTGTTTTTATTAATTATCAGTTAAACAAAGCTTAACTGGTTATTTACTTATTTATACCTGAAAATGATTCTTCCCCTGGTTAAATCATAAGGGCTCATTTCCACGCCCACTTTATCTCCTGGCAAAATACGGATGTAGTGCATCCTCATTTTTCCGGATATCGTTGCAATGATTTCATGCCCGTTCTCCAGCTTAACTTTGAACATGGCGTTACTGAGCGCTTCCTGTATTGTTCCGTCTTGTTTAATGAGTGCTTGCTTAGCCATATTTTTGGGTCGCAAAGATAGGAGTATAATTTTAATTATAAATAAAAAATGCAGATATTTACGAACTAAACCAAATTATTTATGAATAAAAATGCTTCTTTAGCAGTTTTTCTGCTTTTAATTTTTGGGATTTCTTGTAAAAAAAGTGACCCCGCCACCCCTGCTGCAGTTCCATATTTAAGTTTTACATCTGGGAATGTATGGAGTTATGAGTTAACCAATAATCCAAGTACAGCACCAACTATTACTAATTATACCCTTACTTCTACATCCAGAGATACTACCATCAATTCTAAAATCTATCATATTTTTAATAATTCCAATGGCAACACATTGGAATATCATAACCAGACTGGTAATGATTATTACGAATTTACAACCTTACCTGCAGCCTTAGGCGGAGGAAAAACAGAAAATCTTTATTTAAAGTTGGCCGTAACAGCTGGTACTACCTGGAGCCAGCCCTTGCCACCCATAACTATTTCTGGAATTACTGCACAAGTTTTAAAATCCGATACTTTAAAAGAAACCGGACTTACTAAGATTATAAAAGGAAAAACGTACACTAATGTAATTCATGTAGCCAGCGGGCTTACCATAACCAGCAGTACCAGCCCGATTCCATTAACAAATGCTTTAACCGCCAGTATTCATAATTATTATGCACCAAATGTTGGAAGGATTTTTTCATCAAATGATATCAAGATAATTGTTCCATTGGCAGGCATCAATCAATCGGTAGAAAATAAAACTGAATTGGTTACTACAAATTTTTAAAAAGAAATATAAAAAGAAAACCCCTGAAGAATTCGGGGGTTTTCTTTTTATTTAAAATGCTTCATCATTCAAATGCACTTTTGTCATTTCGTAAAAATGATTTTGAAGCTCATGCACATTCATTTGATGAGTGATATGTCTTCTTTCATCCCGGTACCAAATTTCTGCTTTAGAAAAATCAGCATTACCGGGAATTAACATTCTAAATGCTCCTTTCGAAAATTTTATGGTGCCATCATCCTGAACTTCTTTTGAAAACTTTAAATTCATCATTTCATCTTCTGTTAGCAGGATTGCTTTTAATTGTTCGGTTTCAAACCAAAAGTCCTGAGTACCTGTATTTACACATACCTGTTGTTCATCCCAATTTAAATTGGTTACTTCCCCTTTCAATTGATCACCATCATTGTCTGCAATCAGGTAATCGCCCACTTTTATTTCTTGAAACTTTATCATGGTAAGTTATTTTATACAATTTAAGAAAAATTGTATAATAATCAATTTCGTTTTTTATAACTGTAAACAGCCCACCCATTAAACAGAATTGCAAAACCAAAAACTTTCAAAACTTGAAATTTTATATTAACCAACGAACTGCCTTTTAAAATAACCATCCGCATTACTTCAATAAAATATGTTACCGGATTAAATCTTGTGATCCATTTTGCCCATTCCGGCATACTGTCAATTGAAGTGTATAAACCACCCAACAAAATAAATATCATCAAAATAAAAAACGAGAGCAGCATTGCCTGTTGCTGGTTATTAGAGTAGGTAGATATCAGCAATCCCAATCCTAAAACAGCTAATAAATAAACGGCCGCAAATGTATAAATGGTTACGAAACTCCCCAATGGAATGATGCCGTAAAAAACTCTGGAAATTATTAAACCAATGGTCAGTACCACAAAACCCAAAATCCAAAATGGGATTAATTTGCCTAAAATAAAATGATACTTTTTTATTGGAGTAACATTTATTTGTTCGATGGTGCCAATCTCTTTTTCTTTTACAATATTAATTGCTGCCAGGTTAGTACCCACCATTGTTAAAAGAAGCACTAAAATTCCGGGCACCATAAAATACTTGTAATTCATTAACGGATTGTACCATTTTGAAGAAGTGATTTCAATTTGTGCTTCAGGGTTAAACCTTGGAAACTGTATCCATTCTGACCGGACATCCTTGTTATAATCTTTTATGATGGTGCTTAGGTAAGCCCCGCCTACACTGGCTTTTACACCATTAATGGCATTGAGCGCTATAAATAATGTTGCTTCACTTTCTTTTACCAATTCTTTTTCAAAATGGGTTGGAATTTGTAAAACGATATCCGCATTATCTAACTCAACCTGATGTAATGATTTATTGTAAGAGGATGAATAATGCGTAAGATTAAAATAACCTGATGAAGTTATTTTGTTTATTAATCGACGTGAATATTCAGAATGATCCTGATCTACAACAGCCAGTTTAATATTTTTAATTTCAAAATCGGCGGCCCAGGGCAGTATCAGTAATTGAATAACGGGCATAACTAAAATAATCCGGAGAATGGAAGGATCTCTGAATATTTGCCTGAACTCTTTTTGTAATAAAAATTTTATAGTTCTCATGCCAGCCGGATTTTAAATTTCTTAATTGCCATGGTTAAAAGGAAAACCATCATGCCAAAAAGTATCAAGGTTTCTTTCCAGATGGCATTGATTCCAACCCCTTTTATCATCACCGATTTTACAATTGTATAATACCATTTGGCCGGAACAATATTGGAAACAATCCGCAATGGCAGTGGCATATTTTCAATCGGAAACATAAAACCACTCAACATAATAGTGGGTAAAAACAATGCCACCAACGAAATAAACATGGCGGTTTGCTGCGATGAAGATCCTGCAGAAATCAATAACCCTAACGACAATGAAACTACTGTAAACAAAATACTTTCTGCCATCAACAAAGGGATGCTGCCATTTATCGGCATCTCTAAAACAAAAACACTCAACAATAAAATGGTAATGATATTTACAATGGACAATAATAAATAAGGAATTGCTTTTGATATCACAACAATGATTGGCCGCATGGGAGATACCAACATAATTTCCATAGTACCCATTTCTTTTTCCTTTACAATTGTAATGGCCGTCATCATGGTACAAACCAACAGCAGCACCATTGCCATTACACCGGGCACAAAATTAAATGCCCCTTTTAATTGCGGATTATACAGCATCTGCATTTCGGTATGTATGGTATAGGGCAGCTGTTTGTTTTGTGAAATCCGGTTTTGATAATCCATAATTATTGCAGCAGCATAATTGGTTAATGTGTTGGCCACATTAGGATCGGACGCATCTGCAATTAACTGTACCTGGGCTTTGTTGAAATGTTGAAGATCTTCGGCAAAATGTTGTGGAAAAATTACAACCAGTTTTATGGTTCCTTTTTTAAAAGCTTTTTCCACCTGATTAAAAGAAACCAATTTTTCTTTTACTTCAAAATACCGGCTGGCATCCAGCTCGGCAATGATGGAATATGTTGCCACATCTTTTGAATAATCCAACACGGCAATATTTGAATTTTTTACTTCATTGGTAAGTGCAAAACCAAAAATTATAATTTGCATTACCGGCATGCCCAGCAAAATAAATAAGGTTTGTTTATCTCTCCAGATATGATAAAATTCCTTTTTTACAAATGCAAAAAACTGCCTCAACCCTGCTCCTTTTAAGTTGGTTCTTTTGTAAAAAATATCTTTATTTTCAATACTCATTATTCATTTTTAAAAAAGAATTGCATTAATCTGCAGCCCTTACGGCTTCTCTTGCCAATTTTAAAAACACCTCATCCATGGATGCTGCATGATGCGTTGCTTTTAATTGTGCCGGTGTACCCATTGCATCAATTCTTCCATCAACCATAATACTTACCCTGTTGCAATACTCTGCTTCATCCATATAATGTGTAGTTACAAAAATGGTAATGCCCCTGGCCGAAGCCTGGTAAATCATATTCCAGAACTCCCTTCGGGTAACCGGATCTACACCAGCAGTGGGCTCGTCTAAAAAAACAATTTCCGGTTCATGAAATATGGCAACCGAAAATGCCAGCTTTTGTTTCCATCCCAGTGGCAACGATTTAACCAACACATTTGCTTCCTTTTGCAAATGCAACAGATCCAGAATTTCTGCAGTTTTGTTTTTTATAAACGCATCTGATTTCCCATAAATGCCTCCATAAAATTGCATATTTTCTTTTACCGTTAAATCATCGTACAAAGAAAATTTCTGGCTCATATAGCCGATACTTTTTTTTATTTTTTCATTCTCGGTATACACATTAAAACCCGCCACTGTAGCCAGTCCGGAGCTGGGCAAGGAAAGGCCGCACAACATCCGCATGGCAGTAGTTTTTCCTGCACCATTGGCCCCCAGAAAACCAAATATCTCTCCCTTAAAAATCTCAAAATTTACATTATCTACTGCAACAAAATCGCCAAAGCGTTTGGTAAGTTTATTTGCGGTGATTACTGTTTTGTTGCTCATTTAATTTTTCTTTAATGCTATAAAACAATCTTCAATATCGGGTTGCACTTCCTTCATAATTGCCTCATCTGTTTTATTGTTTTCAATAAATTTTTTCAATAATTCCTCATCAGCTTTGTTATGCAATACCACATGATGAAATTCACCAAATGGGTAAACATCTTTTGCAAATCCTGTTGCTTTTAATTGCTCTTGCAGTTGAAGCATTTGAGAAGATTTTATGGCCCACAATGGATATTTAAAATCATTCACAATTCCTGCAGGAGTATTGATAGATAATAATTCGCCTCGTTGTATCAGCACTACCCTGTCGCATAATTTTGCTTCGTCCATGTAGGGTGTTGAAACCAAAATGGTAATACCCTGTTGCTTTAAGCCTTTCAACATCTCCCAAAATTCTTTACGGGATACAGCATCTACGCCTGTTGTAGGTTCATCCAAAAATAAAACTGATGGCCGGTGAATCAATGCACAACTCAATGCCAATTTTTGTTTCATTCCTCCAGAGAGTTTTCCAGCTTTTCTTTTTTTGAAAGGTTCAATCTGTAAATAAATATCTTTTATTAGGTCGTAATTTTCTTCAATACTTGTATTAAAAATGGTGGCAAAAAATTGCAGGTTTTCTTCTACTGATAAATCGGGATACAATGAAAATCTACCGGGCATATAACCCACCCGTTTTCTAATTTCTTTAAAGTCTTTTACAACATCAAAACCGTCTACCGAGGCAGTTCCACTATCAGCCAACAACAAGGTTGTTAGAATTCTAAAAAGGGTTGTTTTACCCGATCCATCCGGACCAATGATACCAAACAACTCACCGGGATTTACCTCGAAAGAAATTTGATTTAAGGCAACAATATTTTCTTTCTTCCCGTAAGTCTTTACAATAGTATCAACAATAATTTTTCCATCTTCAACGGAGCTGTTACCTGAATTATTATTATTGAAACTGTTCAATTTGTTTTGTTATTTATTTTTTGATAAATAGAAAATGATAACATTCTTTTTTAAGGGACAGGCGCAAATTTTACATCCCCGTACATGCCTATTTTTAAAAACCCATCATTAGCTACTTTTATTTTTATTGCATATACCAGGTTGGCTCTCTCCTCTTTTGTTTGAATTGTTTTTGGTGTAAACTCTGCTTTATCCGAAACCCAACTAATTGTACCCGGGTATTCTTTGTAATTTTTAACGCCGTTATCAATCAACACTCTTACTGCCTGACTCAGTTTTATTTGTGGCAGTTGAATGCCGGTTACATAAGCCCTTAAATTTAGTGTTGATAAATCAGCAATTTTATACAAGGCTTTACCAGCAGCGGTTACCTCACCTTGCTCTGCATACTTTGTAATTACGGTGCCTGTTACCGGATTAATAATATTAGCTTTTTGCTCCTGATCCTGCAATTGCGCCATTCGTTTTTTAATGGATTGCCTTCGCTTAATATGCCCCGGTTTTGTGAAGCAATATTACTGAGTTGCACATTTATTTGTTGTTGCGTTACGGCAATTTGTTTACGGGCAACATCCAGTTGTGCATTGATTTCATCCAATTGTTTTCCGGTTGCAGCATCGGCTTTTAACAAATTTTCAACTCTCAATTTTTCATGCAACAAATTATTTAACTGCGATTGTTGCACCTGTAATTGTGCCTGCAATAATTTAACCTGCGGAGCAGCATTTAATGTTTTTTCATTTAATGCCGAAATGCTTGCTGCTACCTGTTCTTGTTGCAGAGAAATATTATTTGCATCAATCATTCCCACTATACTATCCTTTGCAAGTTGCATACCTTCCTGCACCTTAAAAGAAAGAATTTTTCCACCCAGTTCCGATGAAACAACAACTTCGTCTGCCTCAAAAGTTCCGGATGCATCGTGTTGGCTTGCATCATTTTTACAAGCTGTAAACGAAATCATTAAAAATGCGATTGCTATAATTTTTATACCCTTCATAAAATTGATTTATTGTTTTCCCGAAATAGTCTGATAATTTATTTGAGCCTGTAATAATTGAATCTGGTGTGTTATTAAGGATTGCCTTGATTGATCTGCGGCGTTAACCTCTCTTAAATAATCGTTAGCGGTTATCACGCCATTTTCCAATTGGGCATTTGCTGCATTTTTTATATCCTCTCTCAATGCAATAATTTCTTCATCCTTGGCAATTAATTGCTTTAATTTATCCACTTCGCTTTGTTGTTGTTTTAATGCGCCATTGGTATTTAATAAAAAGGTTTCCTTTTGCAATTCAATCGTTTTCTGATTGATCTCAATTAATTTTTTTTCATTTTTCTGCGTATATAAACCTCCGAATGCCCAGTTAAACCGGATGCCGGATGTATAAAATAATGCAAAATCATTTTTAAGGAAATTGAGTGCTGGCCTGCCATAGCCGCCTTGAAAAAACAAACTTGCCTTGGGTTTATTCCGGGAGTCGATTAATTTATTTTGTCCAATCAATAATTTTTGCTGCGTACTATAAACATTTAATTCGGGCCTTTCAATTCCATCGCTAAGTGAAGCCGGTTCAACAATAGGCTTTTCTAATTTTACATTTTCAGGAAGTTCTTCTCCAGTAAATAAACCCAATACATCTGTCAATCCTTTCCGGCTCGATTTAATTTCAATTACCCGTTGATCGGCTTTTAGCAATTCTGCTTTTAAAACATTCAGGTTCGATTTAAAAGCAACCCCATTATTTACGAGGGCCGAAGTTTTTTTTATCCCGATGTTTAAATCGGCTTTCATTAAATCAACCTGATTCAATTGTTCATCCAGGTACAATACAGACAAGTACAATTGAATAATCTTTTCTTTCAGTTTGTACAATTCCACATCCACTTTTTGTTGCTCAATATTTTCATTTAATTGCTGAATGTTTTTTTGTTGGTTAATTACTCCCCCATCATAAATCAGCTGATTCACATCTGCCAGAATTTTATACTGATCTTTTGAAAGCGGATTACTGCTTACACCCGGAATGGGAATATTTATTGTTGTAACATCCGACTGATAAGTAGCCTGTGCATTGATATTAAACTGTGGCAAAAAAACCTTGCTTAAATTTTCAATACTGATAGCCGCAGTTTGTTTCAGTAAATCTTTTTGCCTGATAAAAGGATAATGCTGTTGCGCCTTTTCAATGGTTTTTTTCACGCTTATCTGTTGCTGTGCCTGTAAAACCAACGGCAACAGCAAGATCAATGTTATAAATTGTTTCATAATTTCTGGTATTAACCATTTGGTTAATTAATAATAAAAAAATCATTTTTTTATAGCGTCGATAATAAATTTTGGAATCTCAGTTCTCCGTTGTTCCATCATTTGCCTAAACTGTAATTCATCCAATTGCAGGTTTCGGGTAAGCATGGGCTTGGCTATAAAAGGAAAAATTGTCATCGAAATTAAGTTTTGAAAAAGATGCAGTGGGCTGATCTTTTTTATTGTACCCTTCTTTACCTCTTTTTCCATCTGTTCTAAAAACTTCATTGGTTGAGGCAGATTATCTTTTCCCCAAATTTTATACATAAACTGATCCGGATCCCGGTTCAGTTCATTCAATATAAACCAAGGCAGGTAGGGATTTTCCAACATCTCGGTGATGTATTCATTTACAAACTTTTCAATCTTTTCAAACAGCGGATCATCCGATTGAAATATCATATTGATTTTTGGAAAAAACTTTTGCGCCTCTTCCAAAAAGACCAGTTCAAATAATTTATTCTTGTCCTTAAAATAATAATGTAACAGCGCTTTATTGATGCCAGCTTCGTCGGCAATATCCTGCATACGGGCACCAGCCATGCCTTTTGTAGTAAACACTTTTTTGGCAGCAGCCAATATTTTTTCTTCAGAAGTTTTATTTTTCTTTTTATCAACCATACAATTTAACCAAATGGTTAACAAAACTAAAGAATGATTATTTATTAAGCAAATTAATTGTTGAAATAAATTTCCAATTGTCCAAATCAGCAATAAAAAAATGGGTTCTATTCAGAACCCATTTAAAAATTTAAACCTGAACTCTTATTCAGCCCAGCTCATTACATAGCCTTCATTTTCTATCGAAAGCGCATCCACCGTTAATTGTAAGGGATGAAAAGTATCCACCATTACAGCCAGTTCATTCGTTTCCTTTGCACCGATACTTTTTTGCACAGCACCGGGA
>JANPAP010000574.1:0-10179 GCA_031429975.1 Chitinophagaceae bacterium | reverse complement strand
CTTGTAAATGGCTGGTACAATATTGTAACTTTTTTATGCGCTTTCGGATTGGTTTGGTTTGCAAAAAAATACTCTCCCAAAATGGTGCATTTTGGTTGCTTGGTTTTGGCAGGTATCGGCTTACTGGCCTTTCCATTTATTGAAAATAAGTATCTCTTGTTTCCGGCTATCACCGGTTTTGGTATTGGTTGGGCCAGTATGATGGGTATTCCTTACTTGATGGTGGTAAGTAAAATACCTAAGGAGAGATATGGGGTATACATGGGCATTATTAACATGATGATAGTGATACCCATGTTTATACAAACCACCACTTTCGGATTTATTTTAAAACACTTTTTGCATAATAATTCTGGATACGCCATTTTGTTTGCCGGTGTGTTTTTATTGATAGCGGCTAGTTTAACCTTATTAATAAATGCAGAAAAACCAGTTGATGAAATTAGTTTGGCTGGTAGTGGGGGACATTAGTACTTTAGAATTATTTAAAGAAAAATTTATTTAAAGATGAAAAAAATACTCTGTATCGGCGAAGCGTTAATGGATATGATTTGTACCGACAAAGGCAAAACCCTTGCTGAAGGAAATAATTTTTTGAAAAAAACAGGCGGTGCACCAACCAATGTGGCGGCGGCAATAGCCGCTTTAGGCGGCAATGTTTTACTGGCTGCAAAAGTGGGTGATGACCCTTTTGGAAAACAACTGATTGATGAGATGAATAGTTTTGGAGTGGATACCACATGGATGCTTAAAGACCCAACATGCTTTACCACCCTGGCTTTTGTAAGTTTAATGGAAGATGGTGAAAGAGATTTTGTTTTTAGTCGGGGTGCCGATGGGCAATTAAGTGAGGCGGATATTGAAGGCATTAATTTACAAGAAGTATCCATTATACATTTCGGATCTGCAACCGGATTTTTACCAGGGTCGTTACAGTTGGCGTATAAAAAATTATTACAGGAAGCCATTAAAAAAAATATTTTTATAAGCTTCGACCCCAATTACAGGCAGTTGCTTTTTAAAAACAATACCCAAACATTTATCGACCAAAGCTGGCATTTTTTAAAGCATTGTCATTTTTTTAAATTAAGCGATGAAGAAGCCATGTTGCTAACTGCTGCAGCTACTTTAAAAGAAGCAACAGTAATTTTGTTAGAAAAAACCAATGCTGTATTTGCAATTACATTGGGTAAAGAAGGAACTTTATTGAGGCATAAAAATGACACAGTAGTTGTACCTAGCATAACAGTAAAACCAGTAGATACTACCGGTGCAGGCGATGCATTTGTTGGCGCAATTTTGTATCAGCTAAATAATATGAATGATGCAGATATAAATTCTTTATCAAAATCCGAATGGGAAAAGCTGGTTGCCAATGCCAACAAAGCCGGAGCCAGAACCTGTGAATATATGGGTGCCATGGAAGCCTTTAAACAACTCAACAGCCAGGTTTTTAATTAAAACAATTCATTGTGTACAATCCGAAAATACATCATCAGATAAATAGTTGTTTACAAAATAAACAAATTGATATTGCCGGAAACGACAATCTTTTTTATACACGTTTTATGGCCAATACAAGCGCCATTTATGCATTGTATAATGAGCTCTACAGTGAGCATCCACAGGCTGTAAGTTTATTTAATCAGCTAATCAACACAATTACCGATGCCTATTTAACAAGGCCAGGAAATTTGAAAATATTAGACGAAGAAAAAGAAAGAAAAGGCAATTGGTTTTTAAGTAATGAAATTACCGGCATGAGTTTGTATGTTGATCGTTTTTGTGGCAACATTTCATCGCTCAAAAATAAACTGGATTATTTTAATGAACTCGGTGTAAACCTGCTGCACCTGCTGCCGATGATGCAAAGTCCGGCTGGAGAAAGTGATGGTGGATATGCTGTATCCGATGTTAGAAAAGTTGATGAGCGTTTTGGAACCATGGCTCAATTAGAATCTTTGCAACATAAGATGTATGAAAATAAAATGTTTTTGATGATGGATATTGTGCTGAATCACACATCGCATCATCACCAGTGGGCCATCAATGCAAAGCAAGGCGATAAGTATTATCAGGATTTTTATTACATGTTTGATGACAGGAAAATGCCCGATGCATTTGAAGCAAATATGCCCGAAATTTTCCCCGAAAGTTCACCCGGAAATTTTACCTATGCACCCGAATGTAATAAATGGGTGATGTCGGTTTTTCATCATTACCAATGGGATTTAAATTTTAGCAACCCGGCCGTTTTTGTTGCCATGCTCGAAAATATTTTCTTTTATGCAAACCTTGGCATTGATATTTTAAGGATTGATGCTCCGGCATTTATTTGGAAACAATTGGGCACGGCCTGTCAGAATTTACCAAAGGCTCATAGTTTGCTGAGGTTAATAAAACAATGTGTGCAAGTGGCCACACCTGGTATGGCTTTATTGGGCGAAGCCATTGTAGCGCCTAAAGAAATTATGAAATATTTTGGTCAGGAAAATTTCCTTGCAAGAGAATGTGATTTTGCTTATAACGCCACCCAGATGGCATTACAGTGGGATGCATTGGCAACTGGTAATACAAAAGTAATGTTGGCTGCACAACATGAATTATTACAGAAACCTTTTGGCACATCCTGGATAACCTATACCCGTTGCCACGATGATATTGGCTTGGGCTATGATGATTATATGATTGACCATGCAGGCTTTAACCCATTTGAGCATCGCAAGTTTTTAAAAAATTATTATTCCGGTAACACTCCCGGTTCTCCAGCAAAAGGCGTTTTGTTTTCGGTAAATCCTAAAACCCAAGATGCCAGAATAAGTGGAACGCTGGCATCTTTATGTGGATTGGAAACTGCAGTAGCATCACAAAACGATTCGCAAATTGAGTTGTCTATTAAAAAAATTATTTTGATGCAGGCGCATAGCTTTTTTATTGGAGGCATACCCATGCTTTTTTATGGCGATGAGTTGGGCTACACCAATGATTATTCTTATTTAAACGATCCGGCAAAAAGTTATGATAACCGCTGGCTGCACCGGCCAATTATTGATTGGAAAAAAAATAAAAATATCAAACTGAAGAACAGCACGGAACAATCAATATTTGCAGCCACTCAAAAATTAATTGCCATCCGCAAAAAATTAAATGCTCTAAGCGATTATAAAAATATAACCTGGCTAAATGTCTTTAATCATCATATTGCCGGACATTTAAGAACCCTGGGTGAAGATAAATTGTATTGTATTTTTAATTACAGCGATAAACAAACCAAGTTGCCCTGGCTGGCATTTAAGCAGCATGGCCCTTCTCCAATAAGCTTATACGATCACTGGAATGAACGACTCATTTCTGTTGGATCTGATAACGAAAACCTAATATTAGAACCTTATAGTTTTTATATTTTACAACAATAGCCATTAAAAAATTTGTTTGTAAACGTTGTATCAGCCAACATTTAAATTATAAATGATGTTTGAGAATGTTGCTTTTTTATAAACAAAATATTAAAAAACTCGCTGCTCCGTTACCTTTGCAGCTATGCATTATGGTTCTATAGAAAATATCAGTAAGTCATTTGGTATCCGTACACTTTTTGAAAATATCAGCTTTCATATTGAGGAAGGAGATAAGATTGCACTGGTTGCAAGAAATGGCAGTGGCAAAACCACGCTGTTGAAAATTATAGCAGGTTTGGATACTTCCGATAGCGGATCGGTTTGGGTGCGTAAGGAAGTAAAAGTAATTATGCTGCAACAGGAAACGGTGTTTGATGAAAACAAAAGTATCTGGGATAATGTATTGCGGTTGGATAACCCGGTTGTAAAAGCAGTGAAGGATTACGAAATGTTTTTAGAAGCTGAAACCGATGATGTTGATTTGCTTACCGACCTAATGGGTAAGCTGGATGAATACAATGCCTGGAATTTTGAAAATGATCTGCAACAGATTTTGGGAAAACTCAACCTGCATCATTTAAACGAACCGGTAAAAAATTTAAGTGGCGGCCAACGCAAAAGAGTGGCGTTGGCGCAGGCTTTAATCGAATCGCAAATTCATGAAGGAAAATGTTTGTTGATTTTGGATGAGCCCACCAACCATTTGGATGTAAGCATGATTGAATGGCTGGAAGATTTTTTAAGCGCTCAAAAAATTACTTTGTTGCTGGTTACGCATGACCGCTATTTTTTAGATACTGTGTGTAATGAAATTATTGAGATTGATGAAGGAAAGGTTTTTGAATACCGGGGAGATTATGATTATTTTCTGGAGCAAAAAAGTTTGCGTCAGGAAAATGAAGCCAGCGAATTACAAAAAGATAAAAACATTTTTCGTAAAGAACTGGAGTGGATGCGGAAACAACCAAAGGCCCGTACCACCAAATCAAAATCGAGGCAGGATGCTTATGCTGTGCTGGAAGATAAAGTGAGCTTAAAGAAAGAGGATACCGAATTAAGCCTTCAGGTAAAAATGACAAGGCTTGGGGGCAAGGTTTTGGAGATGAAAAAAATAAACAAAGCCTATGGCGACAATGTGTTGATCAAAGGATTTGATTATACTTTTAAAAGAGGCGAACGCATTGGGATTGTAGGAAAAAATGGTGCCGGAAAATCTACCTTTTTAAAAATAGCATTGCATCAGGAGCAACCAGATAGTGGTAAAATAAATCATGGTGACACGGTAGTTTTTGGCAATTTTAACCAGGAAGGTTTACAATATAAAGAAGATAAAAGAGCCATTGAATATGTAAAAGATTTTGCTGAATTTTTTCCTTTGGCTGATGGCACAAAAATAAGTGCCAGCCAGTTTATGGAAAAATTTGGGTTTAATGCCGAGCAGCAATACACACCGCTGAGTAAATTAAGTGGTGGAGAAAAAAGAAGGCTGCACCTGATGAGCATCTTGTTTTTAAATCCCAATTTTTTAATTCTGGATGAGCCCACCAACGATTTGGATTTACAAACCCTTCGTACACTCGAAGAGTTTTTACTCGATTTTCCGGGATGTATTTTAATTGTAAGTCACGATCGATATTTTATGGATCGCCTCGTTGATCATCTTTTTGCATTTGAAGGCGATGGAGTGATCAGGGATTTTCCTGGGAACTATACCCAATACCGGGCACAAGTAAAAGCCAATACATTGGCTAGTGTGCCGCAACCAAAAACTGAAGCAGTTGAAGTAAAACAACCGGAACCCAAACCGGTAACGGGCCAGCAAAAATTATCGTTTAAAGAAAAGATGGAATTGGAAACACTGGAGAAAGAAATGCCTTCTTTACAAAAAGAAAAAGAAAACCAGGAGCAGCAAATGGGCGAAGGAAAAATGGGTTTTGAAGAATTGCAAAAAGCTGCTGAAAGGGTAAGCGAAATCATTGCCCTGCTCGATACAAAAGAAATGCGTTGGTTGGAGTTGAGTGAAAGAATTTAATTAACTTACTTAAAATAATTAACCCATATTTTTTGTATGAATCAACGGTTTTATTCACTCGATGTGTTTCGTGGCGCCACAGTGGCGTTGATGATTTTGGTAAATAATCCAGGAAGTTGGGGGCATATTTTTGCACCCTTAGATCATTCTCCTTGGCACGGTTGTACGCCTACCGATTTAGTATTTCCGTTTTTTTTATTTGCAGTTGGTAATGCGCTGGCCTTTGTAATGCCAAGGCTCGAAGAGCAAAATGTTTTCTGGAAAAAAGTTATTAAAAGAACCTTGTTGATTTTTGTTATTGGCTTATTATTAAACTGGTTTCCATTTGTAAAATATAATGAAGCTGGTAGCCTGGTAGGCAAGCCTTTTGAAAATCTACGCATTTTTGGCGTATTGCAACGCATTGCACTTTGTTATTTTTTTGCTGCTGTAATCATCCATTTTTTTAAAGTAAGAGGCGCTTTTGTGGCAGCAGCATTTATTTTACTGGGCTATTGGTTTTTATGTGTAGCGGCAAATCCTGCTGATCCATTCAGCATTACAGGTTGGTTTGGAACCCGGATTGATAGTGCCATTTTAGGAGAAAATCACCTGTATCATGGCGAAGGAATTGCTTTTGATCCGGAAGGATTGATGAGTACGTTTGCTGCAATTGTACAAGTTTTGTTTGGCTATTTTGCCGGAAATTATATTTTGCAAAAAGGCAAAACAGCCGAAATGTTGAATGGGTTATTTGTGGCTGCCTGTGTTTTTATTTTTACCGGATTTTGTATGGACATGGTTTTCCCTATCAACAAAAAAATATGGACCAGCAGTTACACAATTTATACAACCGGGTTGGCACTTTTAATTTTGAGTGTTATGATTTATTGTATTGAGTTTAAAAGCTGGAAGGGCGGCTGGACAAGGTTTTTTGATGTGTTTGGAAAAAATGCACTCTTCATTTTTGTATTGAGTGGGGCTTTACCAAGATTATTAAATTTGGTAAGAATAAATGGCGACATAGGCCCCAGCGGTAAGCCAAATATCTTAACTCCTTTTTCATGGTTTTATGAACGCATCTGCAAATTGATTGTTCCTTCCGATCCAAGAATTGGGTCGCTGTTTTATGCACTTTCCTTTATTGCCATGATGTGGTTTTTTGCATGGCTGTTAGATAAAAAGAAAATCTATATCAAAGTGTAAGCAGTTAATGTTGGCTATTAAAACCTTTTGTAAAATTATTTTATCACAGAAACTTTGTAGGTGGTTGTAAAAATTACATTTCCTTTTGGAGGTACAATGCTTAACTCAATACCATTATTAAAAGCATTCGGAGGTGCACTCAGGTTTTCTATTGCAATACTTTGCCGGTGATCGGGTGTGTAAATCTGCAGGTATGGATAACTTTTGTCGGGCCTTATTTCAATCTGTAATTTTTTTTCGGTATCCCTTATAACGCAGAGTGGTTGGCACTCTTCAAAGTTCAGACTAAAGCAATCATCAAAAATGGTTTCACCTATTTTTTTTAAAGCACCAAATGCTTCATATCGAATGGCATTGCCGGTAGGTATCATTTCTTCATCAAAAACCAGTTGCTCACTACTCTGAAACTCTAGTAGCAAATCATTTATGTTGCGGCCAAAAGTAAAGTACGGATGCCAGCCATCCTGAACAGGCAACAGGCATTCATCTTTATTAAAAATATCGGTTGATATAATCAGTTCATTATTTTTTTTAAGATGGTAAGTAATAACACAGTCATAAAAAAAAGGGTAACCATTTTCGGTTCCTCGGTACTTATATTCAATAGCCACACCTGCGTGGGCTTCATCTGCATATTGATAAGAAACTGAAAACGGGGCATCATAAATTAATCCATGCATAGCATGGCCTTTTAATAAAAACTTATCTATTTGGTAGGAGGATTCTCCAAATTGGTAACTGGCATTTTTTAAACGGCAGGCAAATGGCGAAAGCTTACTGCCTTTAAACCCTTTATTGGTAAGGTTTTCATCAAAATCTGGTTTACTATCGTAACTGTCTATAACATTTAAATAGGCCTCGTTGTGCCAAATATTAAAGGAGTGCAATATGCCGCCGCATGCCGGAATAATCTCTGTAAAACAATTTCCTTCAACATCCTTTAGTGCAATAATATCGAAACCGTTTTTGGTATAGCTAGTAACAACAAACATAGGCTGGCTGATAGTTTAGGTAAATAATCTGTACTAATTACTAATATTGCGAAGCTAACAAACAATCACTTTTTATGTAAAATTATTTTTAATTTTTGATGACAGAAATATTCACCTGGCGTTGAATTGTTTAAAAATAATGCTAAGTCCCAATTTTTTTTTAAAAGAATATTTAAAGTTTGAAACCCTTAGCCTATTTTGAATTTTACCCTATTGAAGAGTTTTAATTATTTTCCTTTAATTTGCAATAAATTACTGCTATCGCCTAACTATACCTTTTAATTAAAGTTTTTGTAAAAGAGCCTTTCGTAAAAGCTTATCTAATATTTTATATGCATTTTAAAATCAGCGCAGTATTTACACTTGTATTTATTTTGTTTTTTTCCTTTAAGGGACATACTCAAATAAATTCACTGGCAGTACAAAATTTATCTTCGGTTAATATTGATGATTTGTCGGATAGTGAGATCAGGACTTATTTAACCAAGGCCAGTGATAATGGTATCTCCGAACAGAATATGTACAGGATTTTGGCAGAAAAAGGCTTGCCACAGGATGAAGTAAATAAATTGAAGAACCGGGTTGCTAAATTATCTGTTGTTGCAAGTAACGGAAATGATCAGCCTAAAAATAGCGGCGAAGCCAAGACTGCAAAAACCAACCGCTATTCAAATCAGGATGCAATTGTTCCTCAACAAAAATCACAAAGCGATCTAACTGTTTTTGGTTCTGAATTATTTACTTCTAACAGTTTGGTGTTTGAACCCAATTTAAGAATACCAACCCCCGTTGGATATATTCTTGGACCCGACGATGAATTAATGGTAAATGTTTTTGGCTTCAGCGAAAAAACTTATAACCTTACTGTAAATGAAGAAGGCAATATTTATATACCACAGGTTGGGCCTCTTTTTGTAAATGGTTTAAGTATTGAAAATGCCAGTACAAAAATCCGTAATAAACTTGCCAGCACCATTTATAAAGCCATCAATAGCGGCGGAACCAGTGTAAAGATTTCGTTGGGAAAAATCAGAAGCATACGGGTTACAGTTATTGGTGAAACAAAAAAGCCGGGCACCTACACGGTTTCATCGCTTACAACTTTATTTAATCTTTTGTATTTATGCGGTGGCCCAACCGACTTGGGTAGCTACCGTAAAATTGAATTGATAAGAGGCAACGAAATTAAAAGAACGATTGACCTTTATGGTTTCTTATTAAAGGGCGATCAAAAAGATAATGTATTGTTGAGAGACGGCGATGTTGTTAGGGTACCTTATTATAAAACAAGGATTATTTTAAATGGCAATGTAAGGCATAAAGGAAAATATGAATTGATTGATGGCGAAAACTTTGACCATCTAATGCAGTACAGTGGCGGGTTTGCAGATGATGCCTACAAAGCGGCTGTAACCATTTATCAGTTTACCGATAAAGAAAGAAAGATTACAGACCTTTCAAAAAATCAATTTAGTTTTTATAAACCACAATCCAGCGATTCGATTGTGGTAGGAAAATTATTAGATCGTTTTGAAAATAAATTGTTGATAAAAGGTGCCGTAATGCGGCCCGGAGTGTATGAGCTGAGCAGTAATTTAAGCTTGAAAGAATTAATTGAAAAAGCCGGTGGGGTTAAAGAAGATGTATACAGTAAGAGAGGAAGTATCAGCAGATTGAATGATAATTATACCCCTGTTCAGGTATCATTTAATATCGATTCGGTTATGAAAAATCTGTCGCCAATTTATTTAAAAAAGAACGACAGTGTTACCATCTATTCCATATTTGATTTGAAAAATGATATCAGTGTTAGTGTAGATGGCAATGTTAAACGACCCGGAAAATATAAGTGGGTAGAAAATATCAGTTTAAGGGATGTGTTGCTTTCTGCTGGCGGCTTTACCGAAGATGGCGATAATAGAAATATTGAAATTGCCCGACGCATTAATAATGTGAATTTAAATAAACTCAATCATTTACAAACCGAAATTATTACTGTTGATTTGTCGGACAGTTCTGTGATAAAAGATGTGCCGCTTCAACCATTTGATGTCATCAATATCCGTCAGAAATCAGGCTATACCAGCCAGCGTACTGTTTATGTAGAAGGCATGGTAATCAATCCCGGCAGGTACACTTTAAAAATGAGTGACGACCGGATCAGTGATGTTTTAAAAAGGGCAGGAGGTTTCCGTGCCAATGCAGATACTACAGCATTGGTAATTAAACGGCCATCAAAAAAAACATTGACGTTAGAGGAAAGAGAAAAAGTTTTTTCAAAATTACTCAATATCAATTCGGACAGCATTAATACTACCGACCGGATCCGAAATGAAATTTATAAAGACTATGATAGAATCAGCATCGACTTAAACCTAGCTTTGCATGAAAACAAAGAATCGGAAAATATGTTGCTGGAAGATGGCGATGTATTAACCATTGAGCAAAACAGTAGCCTGGTAAAGGTTAGCGGCGAAGTATATTACCCTACCATTGTACCATTTAAGGAAGGGGAGAACTTAAAATACTATATTCAAAAATCGGGTAGCTATACCGAAGTGGCCCGTAAATC
>JANPAP010000573.1:0-7752 GCA_031429975.1 Chitinophagaceae bacterium | reverse complement strand
GTAAATATTTCAAATGCTAGTAATGCCGCTCTTCGTTTTGAAATAAATGATAGCAAGCTTATTTTTAACCTGATATATTTTATTGCTATTAATTGTTTTATTTTCATTCAAACAAATATAAGAATATGAGGGTATTAATTATTGGCGCCGGAAATGTGGCAACTGTTTTTGGTAGATTAATTAAGCAGGCAAATCATGAAATTGTTCAGGTGGTTAGCCGTAATTTAGATACGGCCCATATATTGGCGGATGCGTTGCAATGCACTGCTGCAACCAGTTTTGAGGAAATGGATAAAACCGCAGACCTGTATCTGGTTGCCATGTCGGATGCAGCATTAAACCAATTAAACGAACGGGTTAATTTGGGCAATCAATTAATTGTGCATACTGCCGGCTCAGTTTCAAAAGATGTTTTAAAAGAAGTGTCTACCAATTACGGTGTTATTTATCCGTTGCAAAGTTTAAGAAAAGACAATACAGATATTCATTTACACATTCCAGTTTTGATTGATGGAAATACAGAAAGCAATATTCAAATAATTGAAAAATTTGCAAACAGCTTTGCCAGCCCGGTTACAATTGCTGCAGATGAATATCGGCAAAAACTGCATGTTGCAGCTGTTGTAGCAAGTAATTTCCCCAATTATTTATATTCTCTTGCAGCCGATTATTGTGAAAAAGAAAACATCGATTTTAAAATGTTAATCCCCTTGATAGAAGAAACGGCTTCAAGGTTAAGAATGCATTCGCCTAATGAAATGCAGACGGGGCCTGCTATACGTAAAGATATTGTTACACTGGAAAAACATTTGCAGTTGCTTAATAACCATCCGCAGCTTCGTTCTATTTATGTAAAAATTACAGACAGCATCATGAATCCTTAGCAGCAATGAAGGAATAATAAAAATTATTTCCAGGTAAAAATAACATCTGTTCTAACCTTGTAAGGATCTTTCATCTTGCCATCTTTTTCCATCGGGTCATCCACATAAATTTCGTAAGGCTTGCCTGCTATCTTTTTTTTATGATCTTTCATCCAGTCGTTTAAGGCATCATAAGCTTCATTCAACATTTCGTAAGGGCCATAAAAATGAGCTACTACTACACTGTCAACAGCAATTTCTTTTACATGAATATTGCCGGGCAGTTTTGCAGGTTTTTTATTGATGGGTATTCCTGCTTCAAAAAAATAAGGAGCCTTGGTACTGTTATACCAAGCCATGGGTTGCCCATTAGTTTTTAAATTATTTTTATTGATAACTGCTGCTAATTTGAAGCCATAAATTTCAGCAAGTTTTAAACCAATTCTTTCAACATTTGCAGCGCTATCCTTAATATATAGTACTGTGTATTTTGCCGAAAGGGTATCTGTAATATTTATTATTGGCGGACGCTTTGCCACAATTGCAGGCGATCTGGTTACCGCAGTGTCTTTTTTGATATCTGATTCTGGTCCTTTTTTTTCTTCACTTTGGTTACATGAAAATAAACTTGCAATAACTATAATTTGAAAAACGATTTTTTTTACCATATAACTTTTTTTAATTTTTATCCGGCTGGAAAAGTAGCCAATTCAATCAGCACTGCAAATAAAAATATTTCTTTATGAATGCGCATAAAAAAGTGGCAGTAAAATTATTTATTAAGATTTTTTTAATAAAATATTTAAAGGAATTTGTAATTATTTATTTAAGTTTTCCATAATTGGTAATTCTAAACTAGGTTTGCAGCCGAACTTTGCAACTATGTATACAGTAACTTTTAATTTTGAACAAAAGGGATTAAGCCCTGTAACCCTTACCGGTATTGAAGAAGGGCAGTCGCTGCTTGAAGTAGCTTTAAAGAATGATATCGACCTTCATCATAACTGCGGAGGCGTTTGCGCCTGCAGTACCTGTCATTTGTATGTAGAATCGGGAGATGTGTTTTTGGAAGAACTGAGCGATAAAGAAGAAGATTTTATTGACAGAGCTGTAAATCCCCGAATTAACAGCAGGTTAGGTTGCCAGTGTATTTTGTTAAATAATTCAGGCGAAATAACAGTTAGTCTTCCTGATCAATCTCAATTTTTGGGAGAATAATTTGGCCTTTCTTTGCCGGCTTTAAACATCGGATAATTTTTGATTTAAAAATTTAATAAAATAATTATGACTTTTGAACCACCCATTCATTGGAACGACTATGAAGACATTGCCATAAAACTATATGAAAGATTTGGTGATGATTTTAATGAAGGGAAAATTTACCGCATACGTTTTACCGATTTGCATAAATGGGTATTGGAGATTCCAAATTTTACAGGAAAACCGGATGAAAGTAACGAAGGTCATTTAGAAATGATACAAAGTACTTGGGTATATGAATGGAGGGATTGTCAAAAATAATCCATGTACCTACTTCAAAAATCTTGCTTTAAATTAAGCCAGCAGCATTCGTTTGGCGTTTGATAACTATTCTTATTTTAGTATCTGAAACAGCAGTATGAAATTATTAGTTGCCTTTTTTCGATTAATCCGTTGGCCTAATCTGCTATTCATTGCTGTTACCCAAACACTTTTTTATTATAGCATTATTCTGCCGGCATTACCAGCCGATTATTTTTTGTTACAACATAAACTTACTCATTCGGTTTTTATTTTGTTGGTATTGGCTTCGGTATTCATTGCTGCGGCCGGTTATATTATCAACGATTATTTCGATATCAATATTGATCAGGTAAATAAGCCTGATAAAATGGTGGTTGAAAAAATAATTAAACGCAGGTGGGCTATTTTATTACATCTTATAATTACCGTTATTGGTTTGGCCATTAGTTTTTATGTGTCATTAAAAACAAGCTTCATCATATTATTTGCAAATATTGTTTGTGCTTTATTGCTTTGGGTTTATTCAACCACTTTTAAAAAGAAATTGCTTTGGGGTAATGTAATTATTTCATTGCTCACTGCATGGACCGTGATGGTACTTTATTTTGCCTGTAATAATAATTATATCATCTCTGCAAAACTTAGTGATACTGTTTTTTTAGCGATGAAGCATATTTATAAATTTGCAGTTTTGTATGCAGGCTTTGCATTTATTATTTCTTTAATCAGAGAAGTGGTAAAGGATATTGAGGATATGGAAGGCGATGCAAAATTTAATTGCAAAACCATGCCCATTGTTTGGGGAGTGCCTGCAGCAAAGGTTTTTGTAGGTGTATGGATGGTAGTTTTAATTGCAGCAATTGCAATTTTAATGGTTTACCTCATGCTATCCGGTTGGTGGCTTAGCGCTTTGTATTGCCTGCTGTTACTGATTTTGCCGTTGCTGTTGATATTAAAAAGAATTTATCAATCGCAAGTGTCGGCAGCGTATCATATTGTAAGCAACCAGCTTAAATATGTAATGTTAGCCGGAATATTAACCATGCTGTTTTTAAAATTGTATCCTTAAATTTTTAGTGCATGTTTGTAAAAACTTTTCTCCCTGTAATTCTGGCTTCTCAATCGCCCCGTAGAAAACAATTATTGGAATGGGCCGAAGTGCCTTTTGAAATATTGGTAAGCGAAACCGACGAATCGTATCCCGAAAATTTAACAGCAACCGCAGTAGCAGTTCATATTGCCAGAAATAAAGCTATTGCAGTAAAATCAATTGTTGAAAAAAGCGAAACCGATAATTTAAATTCAGCAGTTCCGCTAACAGAAAAAATAATTTTGGCAGCCGATACCATTGTTGTGTTGGGAAATGAAATTATTGGCAAACCTACCAGCAGGGCTGATGCTATTGAAATATTAAAAAAACTTTCCGGAAAAAAACACCAGGTAATCACAGGGGTTGTGTTGCTTAATGCAGCCAATGAAATTGCTTTTGCAGATACAACCGAAGTTGAATTTTATGAGTTGGATGAAACTCAAATTTCTTTTTATGTTGATAAATACAAGCCTTATGATAAGGCTGGCGCCTATGCCATCCAGGAATGGATTGGTGTAACCGGTATCAAATCCATCAACGGCGATTTTTATAATGTTATGGGATTGCCGGTTAGTAAAGTAGTGCAGGCACTACAAAAGTTTTAAATTCCTTATTCCAATTCGATTGAACTTATTGATTGTTTTTTGTAGTTTGTAAATACAAACAAGAACATTTTTTATTTAAACAATTTGTTATGAATGAAAAATTGCTTCAATACATCTGGCAGTTTCAATATTTTAATTTAAATGAATTAACTTCTGAAGATGGAGAGCCGGTTATTATTATTAATGCCGGTAAAATCAATTCCAATCAGGGCCCCGATTTTTTAGATGCCAAAATAAAAATTGACAATACCATCTGGATTGGAAATATAGAATTGCATGTAAAAAATTCTGACTGGAATATTCACCAACATGGCAATGATCCCAATTATAAAAATATTATCCTGCATGTAGTTTGGCAGGTTGATATTGTTTTGGATGCTCCCTTTCCGGTGCTTGAATTGCAAAGCAAGGTTTCGAAATTGTTGTTAAAAAAATACCAGGAGCTGATGCAGCCGCATGGTTTTATTCCCTGCGAAAATATGTTTCCAGATACCGACGATCTGGTATGGGCGCATTGGAAGGAGCGATTGCTAATTGAAAGATTACAACACAAAACAACCACCATATTGAGCTGCCTTGCCGAAAATAATAACCATTGGGAAGAAACATTTTGGTGGATGATTGCAAAAAATTTTGGAACAAAAATAAATAGTGAAGCCTTTGAACAAATTGCCAGGTCGGTATCCATTACTATTCTTGCAAAACATAAAAATCAAATCCATCAAATAGAAGCCATGTTACTGGGGCAGGCTGGATTGCTTACCGGAGATTTTAAGGATGATTATTGCAAACTATTACAAAAAGAATATCAATTTTTGAAAAACAAATATCGCTTACAACCCATAAAAGTTCAAGTGCATTATTTAAGAATGCGGCCTTCAAATTTCCCTTCCCTGCGATTGGCACAATTGGCAATGCTGGTACATAACAGCATTCATTTGTTTTCAAAAATTATTTCAACCGAAAAAGTTTCCAGCATAAAAAAAATGCTGGAACTTACTGCTAACGATTACTGGCATTACCATTACCTGCCCGATGAACCCAGTAATTTTTTAGAAAAAAAATTAGGTATTCAAATGCAAGACAATATCATCATCAATACAATTGTTCCATTTTTATTTGCCTATGGTTACCAGTTGAAAGATACTGGTTTCACATCAAGGGCCATAAATTGGTTGGAAACAATTGCTGCAGAAAAAAACAGCATCTGCAAAGGTTTTGAAGCATTGGGCATTCAACAAAAAAGCGCTTTCGATACGCAGGCACTTATTCAACTTAAAAATAATTACTGCAATAAAAAACACTGCCTGGATTGTGCAATTGGCAATAAAATATTAAAGCGTTCGGCAACAACATCTGTTGCCATTTAAATTTACTATACTGTATTTGCAACCAAATAATTTATATTTAAAACAACATCGGGGTGCAAGGATTTTACCACCGGGCAATGATCACCAATGCGTTTTAAAATTTCAAAATTTTTTTCAGATAAATTTATTAAAGCAGGGTAGGTAAGCGTTACATCAATTTTGCTGATTCTTCTGGGGTTGCTTTCCATATGTTTTTTTATGGCTACGGTGGTGCCTTTTAGTTCAATGCCCATATCGGTAGCTTTAAGCGCCATGGTGGTTATCATGCAGGTTGCAAGGGCAGTACAAACTAAGTCGGTTGGCGAAAACCTTTCACCTTTCCCTTTATTATCCGTAGGCGCATCTGTTTCAATTGCAGTTCCACTTTGTAAATGGGTAGCTTGGCATCTTAAATTTCCTTCATAACGTATCGTTGCTGTCATTGTACTATTTTTGTATAAATTTACTGAAGTAAAAAGTTATCATGCGTAAAATAATTTGCTTTTGTTTGATATTGATTGCCGGATTGCCGGCAATTGCCCAAAAAACAAAAAAAGAAAAAAAGGACGAACGTAAACAAAAGATTAATGCCCTGATAAAGCAGGAAGAAGAAGGCGTGATTGCTTATAGAAAGCACAATGCATGGGGCTTTAAATTGGTAAATGATGGATGGGGTGCATTTTATGAACATGGCATGGGGCAATCTATTAATAAATCATTATTGTTTCAGCTAGATTTTGCCGAAAGAAAACATGCTAAAGAAAGAAAACAAACCAATCCTAATTTGCCAACGGCTCCTTTTATTTATGGCAAGATCAATTATTTTTATCCATTAAAAATTGGTGCACAACAACAGTTTTTGTTGGGAAATAAATCCAATAAAAATGGAGTAGCTGTAACTGGAAATGTTGGTGGCGGTATTTCTTTGGGACTATTAAGACCGTATTATTTGGAAGTAAACGACATCCCTAACGGTAACCGAAAAACGATTAAATATGAAAGCGCCGATAGCAGCACTTTTAAATCGAATGCCGATTTAATTAATTTGCAAGTATCCTCATCAGGTTTTAGCAAAGGTTGGAATGAAATAAAAATCACCCCCGGTGCTTATGCAAAAGCTGCACTGCGTTTTGATTACGGAAGGTATAATGAAGTGTTGAGTGCTGTTGAAGTTGGCGTAACTGCGGAGTACTATTCTAAAAAAATTCAACAGGTAGTTTTTGTTGCCCCTAACCAACTTTTTGTAAATGTTTATGTTGCTTTAATGTTTGGTAAAAGAAAATAATTTTTGAAAAAAATGTAATAATGAGCAATCATTATACAACTAAAATAATTTGAAAAAATACAATGATTGAATTACCAGTAATAGATGGCGTAATAGAACAGCCCCCTGCAACCGGATTAAAAAAACCAAATTGGCTTCGTGTAAAATTGCCCATTGGCGAAGAATATAAGCATGTTCGCAATTTGGTTGATACGCATAAATTACATACCATTTGCGAAAGCGGCAATTGTCCAAACATGGGCGAATGCTGGGGTGAGGGCACTGCAACATTTATGATTTTGGGGAATATCTGTACCCGTAGCTGTGGATTTTGTGCAGTGGCAACGGGCAAGCCCGAGCCTGTTGATTGGGATGAACCTCAAAGGGTGGCCGAAGCCATTCATTTAATGAAAGTAAAACATGCGGTAATTACTTCGGTTGACAGAGATGAACTGGCAGACCAGGGAAGTATCATCTGGCAAAATACAATCAGAGCTGTAAGGGCGCTAAACCCTACTACAACTCTTGAAACATTGATACCCGATTTTAAAGCAGATGCAGAAAGTATTCAACGGGTTATTGATGCGGCACCAGAAGTGGTATCCCATAATATTGAAACGGTTGAAAGGCTTACCCGGCAAGTGCGTATACAGGCAAAATACTGGCGCAGTATGGAAACTTTGCGATTGCTAAAAAAAGGCGGCATGCGTACCAAGAGTGGAATTATGTTGGGCCTGGGCGAAACAAAAGAAGAAGTAATACAAACCATGCAAAATTTAAGAGATAGCGACGTAGATGTAATTACCATTGGACAATATTTACAACCGAGTAAAAAGCATTTACAAGTACAACGGTTTGTACATCCGGATGAGTTTAAAGAATTGCGTGAAATAGGCTACAATATGGGCTTTGATTATGTTGAAAGTGGTCCATTAGTTCGGTCATCTTACCACAGCGAAAAACATGTTATTGCAGGTTGGGGCAAATCAAAATGGCTGGAAGAAAAAGCTGCTGAAATCAATTAGTAGTTCTTCAAAACAAAAAAATATTTCTAAGAATTTTTCATAAAAAAATGGAC
>JANPAP010000572.1:0-3738 GCA_031429975.1 Chitinophagaceae bacterium | reverse complement strand
AATTTTTATAGTAATAGTATATTTCCAGCCTACAAAAAAATACTGAGTTTCAAACTTAGTATACTGAAAATTAAGATTTCAAATTATTTAGATCCTGAGTTGTAAACTATTGCTGTCCGGTAAAAAACGACCTAGTTGGTTAATCCTTGATGAATACAGGATTGCTTCATTCATTTCTTGCAAATTTTATTAGCAGGGGCGTCTACGTGATGAGCAGAAGTTGATTGTGGTTGTTTTGTTTTGATTTACTGAAAACATTAAGCAATGCTTTTTCCGGAGATTTTAAGAATCCAAATAAATCAATGTATGTCATTAGATGAAGCCTGACCATTGCTGCCAGATTTGAAAAGGACCATTTAGCTGCTGCTCCTTTCTTTACAATTTTTAAAAGCAAATCTGCTATCAGCGAGCACCATATTTGTATTTTAATTGCATTCTCTGAATCACCAAGAAAGTATTTAAGCGGATAGTTTTGTTTCATTCTTTTAAACAATAATTCAATCTGCCATCTTTTTTTATAAAGGCTGGCAATTGTAGTTGCGTTCATTCTAAAATTATTACTGATAAACTCATACTCTTCACCACTCTGAATATCACGATATCTTACGAGCCTTGCAACTACCTTAATTCCTGAGCGCCAGCCGAGTTGAACCTGCTGGTCACTAACAATAGCCCCATCAGCATCTTTAATTGAATAATTGTTTAAAACCTGATAAGTAAATAGCTTTCGAAGTCGTGACACCCATGTTATACTATCATTACTAAAGCGATTTAAAGTTGTAAAATCATAATAACCTCTGTCAAAAACAATGATAGACCCCTTTGGTAAATAAACTTCTTTAAGAAATTGTGAATCATTGGCTGCTGCTGCACTGTAGCGTATCATGCAAGGAACATCCTGATCGCTTCTTATAAGCGTATGCACTTTAATGCCACCCTTCCTTTTACCAGAAGGGTTTTTACCGGATGTACGTAATACTTCCTGAAACAAAGAAATAGTTGTTGCATCAAAGATGTAGAGTTTTGAGGCTTTACTATTTTTCCGGCTGTCCGATAAAAATGAAGTATACTTTTTATACAGGCTGAAATAAATCTCTCCAAAAACATCAGCTTGCCGCCGGTTGTTTGCATCTGATATAGTGCTTCGTCTTGGATGATAGCGGATACCAAGATGATTTAAGCGTTGCTCTGATGCAAGCATACCTGTAGCAACTTCTCTTAATGAATTGCAATTATTGAAAATGGAATACAATAATGTAACTAAGTGTTCGTAAGTGCTGAATCTTTTGGAATACCTGTCTGCTGAAAATTGTTGAGCTATACGAAATACAGAATCCTTAGAAATAAATTTTAGCAATTGTGCAAAAATCGGCTGTCCGCTAAAAAAAGTACTTTTGTTCATAATGGTTTGTTTTAAGTGTGGTAACTCAAAACTACCAAATTAGGGAGGTCTTTTAGACCTCCTATTTAGGTAAAAAAAACTTTAACCGGACAGTAATAGTTGCAAACTCAGGGCAACCATTCAACTTCTTTTCTTTATTCAACAATGATACAGGCCGTTTGTTTTTATTAAAAAATATGGATAGCAGATACTACCACAATAGTCAATCCTGAGTTTGTAACTCAGGATTTGCTGTACCAACACCAGCAGCTATCATTAGTGTTCACTTAAAAATTTTGGAATTGAATTTTTGGCTGAAAAAAATTATTGAGAAATATAATCTTTTAAATAATCGATGGTTTCTTTTTGAGATTTGATGATAGCAGTAACCACATCACCAATAGAAATCATCCCAACAACTTTTCCATCTTCAACCACGGGAAGATGCCTGAATTTTTTGGAACTCATAATCGACATACAGGTTTCAATATTGTCAGTTGGCGTAATTGTAAAAGGGTTTTCAGTCATAATATCTTTTACCAAGGTTTCCTGAGAGGACTTCCCTTTTATTATAATTTTACGGGCATAATCCCTTTCAGAAACGATGCCTACCAAATTATCATTATCAATAACCAATAACGCTCCGATATTTTTATCACTCATTGCTATCAGCGAATCGTAAACAGTACTTTGGCTTGTTATAGAAAATACGGATCTCCCTTTTACTCCAAGTATATTAGCTACAGTCATGTAATAAAATTTTAAAGGTTAAGGTTTAGATTAGAAATTTCAACCAGTATGAAGTTAACAAACTGAACCAATAAAATAAAATAGAATTTTATGAAACTGAAATATTGAAATATTATTTTTTCAATACTTGCAAAACCGTTCCGTACATTATTTCTGCTCCCAATGCCAAATCTTCGTAAGAAGCATATTCCAATGGATTGTGACTGATACCATCTTTACAACGAACAAAAATCATCCCGTAATCGCAAACATAAGAAAGCATAATGGCGTCATGAAAAGGGCCACTCATAATTTCGGGTGCTTCCAGGTTTAGTGTTTTACATTCATCATGGATGAGTTCTTTTATCCAATCGGCACAATAGCGGGGTTCACTTTTATAATCTTCGGTGATGGTATATTCTAAGGAATGTTTTTTGGCGATGCTTGCAATCTTTTCACGCAATTGTTGCTCATAGCGGTTTCTTCTTTCCAAATCAATGTCACGCAAATCAATGGTAAAGCTTACTTCCTCTGCAATGATATTGCGGCTTGCCGGAAACACATTCATGGTGCCTACGGTTGCTACAGTTGGTGCTCCGGGTTGTTGTGTTGCAATTGCATTTAAAGCAACAGTAATTTCTGCCGCACCCAGCAATGCATCTTTACGCAAGGGCATGGGAACAGAACCTGCATGGCCGGCCATTCCTTTTAATTTTACGGTGCACCAAATGGGGCCCGAAATACCTGACACTACAGCAATTGGCTTATTAGCAATATCTAAAACCGGACCTTGCTCAATATGCAATTCTAAAAAACAAAAAATGCTGCCGGGTTGGTATTCATCGTCTTTAAATTTTGTGGGGTCGCAACCAAAATCAATTAAAGCCTGCTTTCTGGAAATGCCATCTTTATCTTTTCTTTCTACATCTTCGGGATCGAGCTTTCCTAAAATTCCTTTTGATCCAAACAGTCCTTTATTAAAACGCCAGCCCTCTTCATCGGCAAAGGAAATTACTTCGATGCTTCTTTGAGGTTGGATATTATTTTCTGTCAAAGTTTTTACAACTTCTATTGCACAGAGTACACCGGCTACTCCATCAAAACGACCGCCATAAGGTTGAGAATCTAAATGCGAACCCATCATCAAAATGGGAAGTGTTGGATTTTTTCCTTCGAGCCTTCCTATTAAATTTCCAAAATTGTCGATATGCGTTTTCATGCCGGCATCCTGCATCCAGGAAGCGGCCAATTCAAATGCAATTTTTTCATCGGGAGAATGAGCCGGACGGTTGGTGCCGGTTTCGCCAATTTTTCCTATTGCACTCATCGCCTCAAAGTGTTGCTGCAGGCGGCTTGCGTTGATTTGCATGTTTTTGGAGTTTTAAGTTTTAAGTTTTAAGTTTTGCTGTCATTCCGAGGAACGAGGAATCTGCTCCTTAAAAAACAAATGTTGAAATGAGTTTTGACTTTTTACTTTTGATTTTTTACTTTTCTAAAAATTGGTATGCGGCACAAGTGAGTGACACAACGATGTTGATTTTTTTTCAACTGCTGGTTCAATTATCGGTATTAAGTTTTGCATCGGCAGATTCCTCCTTCGTCGGAATGACAACCTTATTCGGCAGATT
>JANPAP010000571.1:0-2192 GCA_031429975.1 Chitinophagaceae bacterium | reverse complement strand
CGAAAACGAAGGCCAGGCCTTACTGATAACAAAAACTAAAGCTGCAGAAGCAGAAGGTAACAGCATTAAAATTGCTGCTGAAGCTGAAAGACAAGCGGCTCAATTACGTGGGCAAGGTGTGGCATTGTTTAGAGAAGAAGTGGCCAAGGGTATGAGTCAGGCGGCAGAACAAATGAAACAGGCCAACCTGGATACCAATGTAATTTTATTTAGTATGTGGACAGAAGCCATTAAGAATTTTGCAGAGTACGGAAAAGGCAATGTGATATTTTTAGATGGCAGCAGCGAAGGGATGGAAAAAACCATGCGTCAAATTATGGCCATGCAACAAATGGGCGATAAAAAATAAATTTTAAAATTGTAAAAATAAAAGCCGGATAATTATCCGGCTTTTATTTTTTTAAAAATTTCTTTAACAATTTTTTACCGCCCAATCAACCATTGTTTGGAAATTGAAAACCATATTGCAGGGTGTTGGTAGGTTATTGACTCAACAACAATCAGAAACTATTATTTTTGTCGTAAATCATACAGTATATGTTCGATATTTTTTTACAGGTAGACAGTTTAAGTTTAGTTAAAGCAGTAAATGCAACGGGTGAGGTAGAATCGGTGTGGAGTTTATTAACCAAAGGTGGCCCGTTAATGATTCCGTTGGGAATTTTATTTGCACTGGCAGTTTTCTTTTTTATTGAAAGATTATTAGTAGTTCAAAAAGCCGGAAAACTCGATGCAAATTTTATGAGCATCATCCGTGATAATATTGTAAACGGAAATGTTACGGCTGCAAGAAGTCTTTCAAAAAATACGGATAACCCGGTTGCCAGAATGATTGATAAAGGCCTGCAAAGAATTGGAAAACCGATCGATGCCATTGAAAGAAGTATGGAAATTGTGGGCAAGCTTGAAATGTATAAGATGGAAAAAAATCTTTCCATGCTTTCTGTTATTTCAAGAATTGCACCCTTGTTTGGATTTGTAGGAACCATTGTAGGATTGGTATTATTATTAAAGCAATTTGCAACCATCAGCAGCCCATCAGTAAGCCAGATTGCCGATGCGATGTATGTAAAATTAATCACTTCGGCCAGTGGATTGATTATTGGTATGCTGGCATATTTGGGATACAGTTATCTGGATACGCAAATCAACCGTACTGCAAATCGTATGGAAGCCGCCAGCAGTGAGTTTATCGATATTTTGCAGGAACCTACTAAATAAGCTTTTGCGATTTGGGGTTGATGAAAATTAAAAATTAAAAATTAAAAATTCAAAACCCATAATTCATAACTCATAACTCATAATTCATCACTCATAATTGTATAGATGGCATTAAGAAGAAATAAATTAAGGGAAAGTCATAATGATGTGGACACGGGGCCACTCAATGATATTTTATTTATCCTGTTAATGTTTTTTTTAATGATCTCTACGCTTGCCAATCCTAATGTAATTAAGATGAGTGTGCCAAGGGCAAAAAGCGATACCAAAACCAAACAGGCCGTGGTAGTAAGTGTTGATAAAAACAAAAATTATTTTATTGGAACCAGAAAAATAAATGCCGATTCGCTGGAGTCGGTGCTACGTATTTATATAAATGAAAGGGATAGTATTAAACCATCTGTAGTAATCAATGCCGATTCATCGGCTCAATGGGGCGAAGTGGTAAGAGTGATGAAAATAGCCCGGATTTTAGGTGCAACAACATCTGCAACGGTTACCGGAAATCAGTAGCTTTTACCATTCTGTTTTTGCCGAGTAAATCTTTTTTTAAAATCACATCTTTAAAAATTGTTGAAAAAACTGCAGCAGTTGCTGCTGCAAAATCTTCATGCGTTTCTACATAAATTATTCCGCTTTTTTTTAAATGTGTTTTTGCAAAATTTGCAATTTTTTCATAAAACAATAGCGGTGATTTATCGGGAACAAACAAGGCAGTATGCGGTTCAAAATGGGTTACATTTTTATCAAGCATATTTTTTTCTGCTACCGGAATATAGGGTGGGTTACTTACAATGATATCTACCTTGGGCAATTTCATCCATTCGGATTCGTCTAAAAAATCAGCCTGTAAAAAATTAATTGCGGCATTGTTAATCTTTGAATTTTTAATGGCAGCCGTTAAAGCTGTTTCGCTGATTTCGATTGCGGTAATGGTTGTATCCGGTAAGTTTTTTTGTAAAGCAATGGCA
>JANPAP010000570.1:0-8643 GCA_031429975.1 Chitinophagaceae bacterium | reverse complement strand
GCAACCGATCAGGCCAATTTTGTAAAAAACAATATGGGACCGGCTTTCCAAGCAGCGGGTATTCAAACAAAAATTATTATCTGGGATCACAATTGCGATAACGCCAACTATCCCATTTCCGTTTTAAACGATCCGGCAGCAAGGGCTTTTATAAATGGTAGCGCCTTTCATTTATATAGTGGTGATATCGGCGCCTTATCAACTGTACACAATGCTTATGGCGATAAAGCAGTTTATTTTACCGAACAGTGGACCGGAGCCAACAGTAGTTTTGACGGCGATTTTATGTGGCATATAAAAAATGTAATTATTGGCTCCATGCGCAACTGGAGTAAAAATGCATTGGAATGGAATCTGGCAAATGATCCTGCCTACGGTCCTCATACAAGCGGCGGTTGTACAGAATGTAAAGGGGCGCTAACCATTGGATCCAGCATCAACCGAAATGTGGCGTATTATATTATTGCGCAGGCATCTAAATTTGTACCTGCAGGTTCGGTAAGAATTGGAACTAATACGCCAGCCAATTTAATAAATGTAGCTTTTAAAACCCCTTCCGGAAAAAAGGTATTGCTGGTTTTAAATGAAGCAACCGTTGCTACAACATTTAATATTAAATACAATGGCAAATGGGTAACTGTAAGTTTACCGGCCAGTGCTGCAGCCACATTCAGCTGGAATTAAATTGAGAATTATTAAAATTAACAAGATGAAAAAAATAGTAACAACAGGGCTTTCAATAATTATGCTTGCTGCATTCAGTAACGAAGTTTTTGCTCAGGCAGATAAAAGAAAATCAACCCCAAAAAAAAATCTGTTGGTTTTTACTACTGCCGAAAAAACCGATTTGAAACTAACGGCTACCGATACAGTTTCATTTGCTGCAATGAGCCAGCCTTTTGAAAATCAGATCTGCGTTTTTGTTGATCCAGCAAAAACCTTTCAATCATTTATCGGAATCGGTGCTGCATTAACCGATGCCGCTGCAGAAACTTATTTTAAAATGCCGGCCGATAAACAACAGGAAATATTGACGGCTTATTTCGATAAAAAAAAGGGCATCGGTTATACAATTGCAAGAACAAATATTAATAGTTGTGATTTTAGCAGTGGCAGTTATACCTATGTTTCGGATGGCGACAGTGCCTTAAAATCTTTTGATATAAAACCCGATAAACAATTTAAAATTCCATTTATAAAAGCGGCCATGAAAGCAGCCGGCGGAAAATTAAATTTGTTTGCAAGCCCCTGGAGTCCGCCATCCTGGATGAAAGATAATAACAACATGTTGCAGGGCGGAAAATTGAAAAAAGAATTTTACAACAGCTGGGCCAGGTATTATACAAAGTTTATAAAGGCCTATGAAAAAGAAGGGATTCCGGTTTGGGGCATTACCATTCAAAACGAACCCATGGCCAAACAAAAATGGGAGAGTTGTATTTATACAGCAGAAGAGGAAAGGGATTTTTTAAAAAATAATTTAGGTCCGGTAATGGAAAGCGCCGGATTAAAATCAAAAAAAATTATTGTGTGGGATCATAACCGGGATTTGATGTACCAGCGGGCACAAACAATTTTTGATGATCCACAAGCCAGCAAATATGCATGGGGCATGGGTTTTCACTGGTACGAAGACTGGAGTGGCGGTACACCCATGTATGAAAATGTACGAAGGGTGCAGGAAGCTTACCCGGATAAGCATTTATTTTTTACTGAAGGTTGTGCTGAAAGTTTTGATGCAGCAAGGTATACTGCCTGGGTGTTGGGAGAAGAATATGGCAGGAGCATGATCAACGATTTTAATAACGGCCTTACCGGTTTTACCGATTGGAATATTTTACTGGATGAAAAAGGTGGACCCAATCATGTGGGCAATTTTTGTTTTGCACCGCTGCATGCCGATACCAAAACAGGGCAATTAATTTATACCAATTCATTTTATTATATCGGGCACTTTTCAAAATTTATTCAGCCGGGTGCAAAACGTATTGCCTGCACAGCCAGCCGCAGCCAACTGTTATCAACGGCATTTAAAAATCCGGATGGCAAACTGGTAATAATTGTAATGAACCAGAGTGCAGCAACGGTTCCGTATTTTTTATGGATTGATGGAAAGGCAGCGCCGGTAACAGCTTTGCCCCATTCTATTGCAACATTGGTATTGTAAAAAATGTTGCATCAGTTTACACTGGCCAGTTCAATAATTACATAAGGGTTAATGGAATGTTCATCCAGTAACGAGTCATCAAATGAACCCAGCCGGAGATCGATCAGGTGATCGGTTTCATTAATTTCCCAAAGGGTAAGCGGTTTATTGTTGTTTGTTTTTTCGTTGATTTCCGGTAAAATTTCCGGCAGCATACCATCCCAGCAAAGCTGAAGCAGTTGCTCTTTTTGTGACAGTTTTTTTGAACCGTTTGTGATGTTCTTTTCCATCCAGTCTTTATTAAAAAAACGGGCAGTGGGCATTAATAATATTTCCTGATTGTAATTGATGGTTTTCATAACAGAGCCATTTAGGTGCTCAGTAATTAGATGCCGTTCTGTTAAAAAGTATACAAATGGAGTTGGTAAATTCTTGTTAAGAAGATTTTTTTTGAAATTGATATATTTAAAAATAGCAGTTGCTTCTATAATTTTATTTATAAAACAGGTTGTATATTTTGAATTAGAATGCAACACTTAGCAGTTGCTTTTATCGAAATGAAATTTTACTAATTTCAATACATTGCAAACAAATAATAATAACACACTATGGCAAAGAGCAAAAAAAATTTATTGTTAGCAGCAGAATGTAAAGAGCTATTCAATATATTAAAAATCCGGTTTGAGAAAAATAGTAACCGCCATAAAGGCCTTGACTGGGCTGCAATACAGGCAAAGCTGGAAGCGGATAAAGAAAAAAGCTGGTCGCTGAATGAAATGGAAAGAACCAGTGGCGAACCAGATGTTATTGGCTATGATAAAAAAACGGGCGAATATATTTTTTATGATTGTTCGGACGAAAGCCCCAGTGGCCGCAGAAGTATTTGTTACGACCGGGAAGGGCTGGATTCGAGAAAAGAATTTAAACCAGCGAATAATGCAATAGACATGGCTGCTGCCATGGGCATTGAGCTTTTAACGGAAGAACAATATCGGCAATTACAAACGCTTGGAAAATTTGATATGAAAACATCGAGCTGGTTAAAAACGCCTGTTGAAATTAGAAAATTGGGTGGTGCTATTTTTGCTGATTTTCGTTTCTGCACTGTGTTCGTGTATCACAATGGTGCCCAATCATACTATGGCGGCAGGGCTTTCCGTGGCTCATTAAGAGTGTAAATTTTGCACAAAAACCAAATGGCCTAAACAATTAGGTGATTTAGATTTTTACTCATTAGTAAGTATTTAAATAAATTTAAAAACTGTGAATTATATAATAATGCACCAAAATGCTGTAATGCCTATTACTTAGTGAGGTTATACTTTTGTATAAGTTTTTCACAAGATATTGGATTTTAAAACGGAGCTGGATTTTTATCCTGGCTCCTTTTTTATTATAGCTATACCAACATCAAAACCAAGTATCGTTTTATAACTACTGTATCAAATTATTTTTGCTTTTATAAATTTTATTAAGCCATAATAATATCAGCATCCATCATTATTTGCAAAAAATAAAGCTCCTATATTTTTGAGAGTTTGATATTTAATAATCAATAAATATTTTAAAAAACACGAAACTGTGAATTATATAATAATGTAGTAAAATGCTGTAATGCTTGTTGCTCGGGGAGGGTATACTTTTGTATAAGTTTTTCACAAGATATTGGATTTTAAAGCGGAGCTGGATTTTTATCCTGGCTCCTTTTTTATTTTAGCAATTTCAACATCAAAAGCCAGTAAAGTTTTTTAGCTATTGCATCAAATATTTTCCGCTGTTATAAAGTTTCATAAAGTGGTAATAATAGCAGCATACAACATTGTTTGCAAAAAGAAGAGTGCCTAAACTTTTTTGATATATATATTCTTCTAGTAAGTTTTCAAATACACTCGAAAAGTGTGAATTATATAAAATTGTACTAAAATGCTGTAACGCTTATTACTTAGGGAGGGTATATTTTTGTTAAGGTTTTTCACAAGATATTGGATTTTAAAACGGAGCTGGATTTTTATCCTGGCTCCTTTTTTATTGTAGCTATATCAACACCAAAACCATGTATATTTTTATAACTACTGTTTCAAATTATTTTTGCTTTTATAAATTTTATTAAGCCATAATAATATCAGCATCCATCATTATTTGCAAAAAATAAAGCAGCAATATTTTTGAGAGTTTGACATTTAAGTATTAATAAATATTTTAAAAAACACGAAAATGTGAATTATATAATATCGTACTAAAATGCTGTAATGCTTATCACTTAATGAGGGTATACTTTTACACAAGTTTTTCTATAGATATTGGATTTTGAAGCGGAGCTGGATTTTTATCCTGGCTCCTTTTTTTTATTATTGCCAATTCAACATTAAAAACCCAACCCTAAAATCTTAACTTCAACTTTCATTATTTAATTAGCAAAAAAACAAACGCAAATATTTAAAAAATGAATTCAGAAGAATTAAGAAATAGGCAGGCGCCTATTAAGGAAAAATATCGGGAGCAACCTTCAACTGCAATCATTACGCTTAACGCAACCGGCAAAATTGGCGAAGGTATTTCCTGTAAAGTAGCAACTGGTAAGGCTTTTGTAGAATCCGGGCTTCACCCTGCAACCGGTGGGGATGGGTTGCTTGCCTGTTCCGGCGATTTATTGCTTGAGGCATTGGTGGCTTGTGCAGGCGTTACACTTCGGGCAGTAGCAACGGCCATTGGAGTTACTATAAAAGAGGGAACAGTACATGCTGCAGGTGATTTGGATTTTCGGGGAACCTTGGGTGTTTCTAAAGAAGTGCCTGTAGGATTTAAATCAATTCGTCTTTCGTTTAATTTAGATTGTGATGCAACAACAGAGCAACTGCAGAACCTTGCAAAATTGACGGAAAGATATTGTGTGGTTTTTCAAACCTTAACAAAAGGAGTGCAAATTGAAACAGCTTTTTGTAAACTGTAAAGGTTGCTTTAAATAAACAGCGTTAAAAAATTAGGTGCTGTTTGTTCTTTATTTTTTCATGCGATAATTCATTTACCAATTGAACACCGGGTAATGATTTGATGGATTGAATTAAATCTTTTAATTCTTCTGCAGCCATAAAATCGCCTTTTATCAACCATAAAAAATCGAGGTGTTTAAATTCGGGTAAAAGATATTCGCCATCAAATTGGTTGTTATACAAATAATGCGAAAGCACTACAGAAGGCACATTGTACTCATAAATAGCAAAAAAATATTGACGGTTTCTTTTGGTCAGTTGTATTTCAATTTCATTGTTTATCCTGAAATCAAAACCCAGTATTTGGTTTAATTGCCAACTTAACTGATAATCTTTTACAGGCGCTACAATGCCCAGCAGTATGGCGTCTTCAAAAAATTCCTGGGCCAGTGTTTCGTTATCAATTTTTAATTTCATGCCCTGCCCTGTTTTGTTGTATAGTGGTAATGTCTGGTTAATGGAAAACTTTAAAATACAATATCAAATCCAATTTCTTCAGTACCTCTTTTTACAATTACTTTGGTAGCATCGCCTTTTTTAAATTTGCTGAGCGCTTCCATATAAGATTGTACATCGGTAAATTTATGGTCGCCCAATTGTATCAACACATCCCCTGCTTTAAGGCCAGCTTTCTCTGCAATTTTTCCTTCGCTGATACCATCGGCACGAACCCCCGTTCCGCTAAAAGTATAATCGGGCATAATACCCAATGTTACTTTAAAACTGGTTTTGCTGCTCATGGCAACTTCTCTGGTTTTTGTAAAAAGCAATTTGCCTTTGGGGTCATTCATTTCAACAACATGATAAATAAATTTCAGTAACTGCAACTCGCCGGTATAATTAATTTTATCGGCATCATCGCTGGGTTTATGATAGTCGCTGTGAAGGCCAGTAAATAAAAACAATACCGGAATATTTTTTCTGTAAAACGAGGTATGGTCACTGGGCCCGGTACCGCTGCTGTCGAATTTAATATTGAAAAATTTATCCTTTGCGGTTATAATTTCGCCCCATGTTGGCGAAGTGCCATACCCGCCAACCGTAAGCCCCTTGGTACTGTCATTCAATCTTCCTACCATATCCAGGTTAATCATATAATTAACGGTTGATAAATCGATGGTTGGATTTTCGGTAAAATATTTTGAACCAAACAAACCCAGCTCTTCACCCGAAAATGAAATAAACAGGTAGTTGTTGTTAGTATATTTTGATGCTTTTAAAAGTTTGCTTAATTCTATAATTGCGGCCGATCCGCTGGCATTATCATCGGCACCATTATGTATAGCAGGACTGGCGCCGGTGTATAACGAATTGAGATCTTCGCCATAACCCAGGTGATCGTAATGAGCGCCAACAATAATTGTATTGGCAGCGCCATTATCTATAAAGGCAATAATATTATGTCCGGTTCTTTTTTTTGTTTCAATTAAAATTTTAAGTTTAATATCTAATGTTGCCGTTTCATCATTCAGGTATTTATTTACTGCCTGCTGGGTAAGATAAACAACCGGAAGGCTGGTTGCTGCTGCTTTTGATTTGGGTTCAAATTTTAAATCATCTTTTATCGAAGAACTGTTGTAGATGATTAAAGCGCTGGCACCTTGTTTTAAAATTTCTTTTTCTTTTGTACGGATGGCGTCTTCTAAATCAAAATGAGGATTGTTTCTATTTGTTTCCAACAATTCTTTTAAATCAAAAAACCATGGCTCATTTTTTTCTTGTAAGGCCAATGCCGATGTAGCCTCCAGCGATTTATTGGGGCAATAGCATAATGGAAAAAAATCCTTCTCTAATTCCAGATCGTGCCCGTTAATAATAAAATGAGAAGATGGGTTTATAAACTTTCCATCATTCACTTCAAAGGCTTGTAAAAAACTTCCGTTTTCAGCTTTGGGCAATAAACCCGTTTTTGCAAACTGATCAATGATATATTCGTACGCCAGTTTTTCGCCATTACTTCCTGTACGCCGGCCTTCCAGTTTATCATCAGCCAGATAACTAATGTGGTTTTGTAAATTCAATAAAATGGCTTTATCAGCTTTTTTTATTTTTTGTGCCTGGCTAAACTGGAAACTAAAAATCAATAGCCAACATAAATATTTCATACTTTCAATTTAAATTTTGGTAAAGGTAAACCAGCCCATTGTTTTAGAATGGATTTATAAAAAATTATAAACACTGTTCAACGATTAATTTTACAAACAGTAGTTAATTTACTCCCGATTATAAAAACCATCTTTCTTATTTCGTAAGCAATTAAAGTATTGGGGTGTTATTTTTACATTTCATAAATTTAAAAAAAGCATCTTCCTCCGGTAAACTACTTTGGTAAAAAACATCAATATCGCATTAGTTGGAAATCCAAACAGTGGTAAAAGTTCCCTTTTTAATTTATTAACCGGGTTAAATCAGCAGGTTGGAAATTTTCCGGGAGTAACGGTTGATAAAAAAACTGGCCGTTGTAAAATTTCAGAAAACCTTAATTCTACCATTATTGATTTACCCGGCAGTTACAGCCTTTATCCAAAACGTACAGACGAATGGGTAGCCTACAAAGTAATGCTGCAGCAAGATGAAGACATTAAGCCCGATATGGTTATGCTGGTAGCAGACGCCAGTAACCTCAGGCGTAATTTATTATTCTGTTCCCAGATTATTGATTTGAATATTCCGGTAATGATGGTTTTAACCATGACGGATTTGGCTCATAAAAAAGGCACCCAGATTGACATACAGGGGTTGGAAAGAGAGTTAGGGATACCCGTTATTACCGCCAATCCACGTAAAAACAAAGACCTTCCGTTTTTAAAAAAACTGATTGATCAAATTGCCAATACCCCATTTATAAAACCCCGGCCATTTATCAACGACATTGATTTGGCACGGAAACCGATTGAAGCGATAAAAAAAATATTACCCGAAATCAGTGATTATAAACTATTGCATTTTCTTATCAATCACGAACAATTAAATTTATCTCCAGCAATAAAAAATCAGATTACGTCAATTGAATTAGCAACGCAATTCAATCCAACAAAAACACAGGCCGAAGAAATTATGCAGCGCTACGGCCGGATAAAACATATAATGCAATTAACCGTAGTGGAAGCCGATCCATTACAAAAGGCAATTTTTACCGAAAGGCTCGATAAAGTTTTACTGCATCAAAAATGGGGTTACATCATTTTATTGAGTGTGTTGTTTTTATTGTTTCAAAGTATTTTTTTAATTGCCCAGTATCCGATGGATGCCATTGAATGGGCTTTTGGAAACCTAAGCGGTTTTTTTAGTAATCAATTACCCGAAACCTGGTGGGCCGATTTGTTGATCAATGGTGTGTTGGCTGGTTTAAGCGGCATCATGGTTTTTGTACCACAAATCATGATCTTGTTTGGGTTGATAACCTTGCTGGAAGATACCGGTTACATGGCCCGGATAAGTTTTTTAACTGATAAGCTGATGCGTAAAGTGGGCTTAAACGGAAAGAGTGTAATGCCCATGATTAGT
>JANPAP010000569.1:0-6880 GCA_031429975.1 Chitinophagaceae bacterium | reverse complement strand
CCTTTGGGTAATGTAATTCCGGAATTTAATGATGCCGTTTATCGCAAGAGTTGGAAAGAGGCGTATGATATCCTCAGCAGTACAAATAATTTCCCAGAGTTTACCGGAAGAATTTGTCCGGCTCCTTGCGAAACCGCCTGTGTACTGGGTATCAACCAACCAGCCATTGCCATTGAAGAAATAGAAAAACACATTATTGAAATTGCATTTGCTAACGGTTTGGTACAGCCGCATAAACAGATATTACGTTCTGGAAAAAAAATTGCGGTGGTAGGCAGCGGTCCTGCAGGATTGGCTGCAGCTGCACAGTTAAACAGTGCCGGCCATACCATTACTGTTTTTGAAAGAGATGATGCACCGGGAGGTTTATTAAGATATGGCATCCCCGATTTTAAATTGGAAAAATGGGTAATTGACCGCCGGATAAAAATACTGGAAGAAGAAGGGATTATTTTTAAATGCAATTGTAATGTAGGAGTTGATATCAATAGCAAGGATCTGTTAAGAACTTTTGATGCCATCGTGCTGGCAGGCGGTTCTACTATTCCAAGAGATTTGAATATTCCGGGAAGGGAATTAAACGGCGTTCATTTTGCAATGGATTTTTTAACACAGCAAAACAAAAGACTTGCTGAAAAAACAGTTGCCGGAGAAGATATTTTTGCTACCCAAAAAAATGTGGTGGTTATTGGAGGTGGTGATACCGGCAGCGATTGTGTAGGTACATCCAACCGTCAAAATGCAGTATCAATTACACAGTTTGAATTGATGCCAAAACCTCCTGAAAGCCGTACTGAGTTTATGCCTTGGCCTACCTATCCCATGACTTTTAAAACCACTTCATCGCATGAAGAAGGTGCCAGCCGCAAATGGGCCATTGCAACAAAAGAATTTATTGGAGATGAAAAAGGAAATTTAAAAGCTTTGAAAATTGTAGATCTGGAATGGAAAATAACTGCAGAAGGTAAGCCTGCACAGTTTATTGAAATTGCAGGATCAGAAAGAGAGATTCCTTGCAAACTGGCTTTGCTTGCAATGGGTTTTGTGCATCCGCAAAAAGATGGCATGATCCATCAGTTAGAAATTGATTTGGATGAAAGAGGCAATGTAAAAGCAACGGAAGCGGCTTATCAAACCAATATCAATAAAATATTTACAGCCGGCGATATGCGTCGTGGACAATCATTGGTGGTTTGGGCCATCAGCGAAGGAAGAGAATGTGCCCGTAAAGTAGATGAGTTTTTATGTGGCTCCTCCTTGTTGGAAACTAAAGATGCATTGACTGGATTTCAATTGTCACGCTAAGATGTAGTTTTAATTATCATTGATTTTTTTTCTACCCTATCAAATCTGCTTGAAGGATTGCCTGCCATTATTATAAATGATTTAATGTAAAAAGCTATGCACCTCTCACCAAGAGAATCGGAAAAACTATTGCTTTTTTTAGCAGGTGAACTGGCCGAGAAAAGAAAAGCCCGTGGACTTAAATTAAATTATCCCGAAGCCATTGCACTCATCAGCACTCAACTACAGGAAGCCGCCCGGGATGGCAGAACGGTGGCTGATTTGATGCATTTTGGAGCAACCATTCTCACTCGGGAAGATGTGATGGAAGGTATCCCCGAGATGATACTGGAGGTACAGATTGAAGCAACGTTTCCGGATGGAACAAAGTTGGTAACAGTGCATGACCCAATCAGGTAAATTATTAAAAAAGTTGATGCTGCAATCAAAACTCAAAACTCAAAATAATACACATGATTCCAGGAGAATATATTTTATCAAATGATGCCATTGAAATAAATGTGGGAAGAAAAACAGTCACTGTTAGTGTAGTAAATACCGGCGACCGTCCAGTTCAAATAGGATCTCATTTTCATTTTTTTGAAGTAAATACTCAAATGATTTTTGACCGAACTATTGCTTTAGGCATGCGGTTAAATATTGCAGCCGGTACTGCAGTTCGTTTTGAACCCGGAGAAGAAAAGCAAGTAAACCTGGTTGCCTTCGGAGGAAATAAAATAATTGTTGGATTTAATAATAAAGTAAATGGTAAGGTTGAATAATAATGCTGAATTAAGACTATTAAATATTGAAAAGTTAAAAACGCTTTCTACTTTTTAATCCAAATTAAAACTTAAAACTTAAAACCTAGAACCTACAACCTAAAACTTCTTCATGAAAATAAGCCGCATTAAATACGCCAATATGTACGGCCCCACAACCGGGGATAAAGTTCGGTTAGGTGATACAGAATTGTTTATTGAAATAGAAAAAGATTTTACTGTTTATGGTGATGAAGCCAAGTTTGGTGGCGGCAAAACCATACGGGATGGTATGGCACAATCGGCAACGGCTACCCGAAAAGAGGGCGTGTTGGATTTTGTAATCACCAGTGTAATGATCATTGATCATTGGGGAATTGTAAAAGCAGATATTGGCATTAAAGATGGAAAAATTGTTGGTATCGGAAAAGCCGGCAATCCCGATACCATGGATGGCATTACAGTAAACATGGTAATTGGTGCAAGTACAGAAGTGCATGGTGGCGCAGGTTTGATAGCAACTGCCGGTGGAATTGATACGCATATTCATTTTATTTGTCCGCAACAAATTGACCATGCTTTGTTCAGTGGCATTACAACAATGATAGGTGGCGGCACCGGTCCGGCTGATGGTACAAGTGCCACAACAGTAACTCCGGGTGCATGGAATATTCAAAAAATGTTGGAGGCTGCTGATGCCTATCCCATGAATCTTGGTTTTTTCGGTAAAGGAAATTGTGCTTCTTTAGCGCCTTTAGAAGAGCAGATTGAAGCAGGTGCTTTGGGATTAAAAATTCATGAAGACTGGGGAAGCACTGCTGCGGTAATTGATGCGTCTTTGCAGATTGCAGATAAATTGGATATTCAAGTGGCCATTCATACAGATACCTTAAATGAAGGCGGTTTTTTAGAAGATACCATCGCTGCAATTAATGGCCGGGTAATCCATACTTTTCATACAGAAGGGGCAGGTGGCGGACATGCGCCGGATATCATTAAAGCGGCCATGTATCCAAATGTATTGCCTTCATCTACGAATCCAACAAGACCGTTTACCGTAAATACCATTGATGAACATCTCGACATGTTGATGGTTTGTCATCACTTAGATAAATCCGTTCCGGAGGATGTTGCTTTTGCAGACAGCAGAATTCGACCAGAGACCATTGCCGCCGAAGATATTTTGCACGACATGGGCGTGTTCAGCATGATGAGCAGCGATAGCCAGGCCATGGGACGAGTGGCCGAAGTGATTACCAGAACCTGGCAAACGGCTCATAAAATGAAAGTACAACGGGGATGCCTACCCCAAGATGAAGGAAAGGAGAATGATAATTTCAGAGTAAAAAGATATGTAAGTAAGTATACCATTAATCCAGCCATTACCCATGGTATCAGCGAATATGTTGGCTCTGTTGAAGTGGGGAAACTGGCAGATATTGTTTTATGGAAACCTGCATTGTTTGGAGCCAAACCCGAAATGATGATTAAAGGTGGGATGATTATTGCCAGCCGTATGGGAGATCCCAATGCATCTATCCCTACACCACAGCCAGTAATTTACCGGCACATGTTTGGTGCTGCAGGCAAAGCCTTATTTAATACTTGTATCACATTTGTTTCAAAGGTTTCAATAGAGAAAAATATTGTACAACAATATCAATTGCAAAAAATGATATTGCCCGTTAAGAACTGCAGAAATATTTCAAAAAAAGATTTGATACATAATGATGCAACTCCGCAAATTGATGTGAATCCCGAAAACTATGAAGTGAGGGTGGATGGTGAACACATAACCTGCGAGCCCCTGGCGGTATTGCCATTGGCACAGCGTTATTTTTTATTTTAATTATACCAATTATTTATGTTGATACAGGAAATAATAGGAAAGCTGAATTCAATTGAATGCAATAACAGGGTTATTGATCATCTTAATTTGGAGTGGTATGAAACTAAGAAAAGGGTATTAAGAAAAAGCACAGAAAACGGCCAGGAACTTTCACTAAAATTCCTATCCGAAAGTCATGTGTTGAATGAAGGAGATGTTTTATTTATGGATGCCGAACGAATGATAGTTGTATCAATCCTTCCCTGCGAATGCATTGTAGCCGAACCTGAAAATTTGTTTGAGATGGCATCTATCTGTTATGAAATTGGCAATAAACATCTACCCTTATTTTTTGAAAATGACCAACTGCTGGTTCCCTTTGAAAAGCCTGTTTTTAAATTGTTACAAGCCATGGGGTATAAGGTAACAATTGAAAAAAGAAAACTGTCGCAACCCTTAAAAACCACTGTGTCGCCGCATGCTGCTGCTGAAACTTTGTTTACAAAAATCATGAAGTTGAAAAACCCCAGCTTATGAAACATACTTTGATTTCTCTTTTACATCTTTCCGATCCTGCATTACCCATCGGCGGTTTTTCTCATTCTGCCGGACTGGAAACTTATGTGCAGCAGAATATAGTAAAGGATAAATTAACGGCAATGGCTTTTATAACCGAGATGCTGTTTCGCAATTTGCAATATAACGATGCTGCATTTGTATCACTGTCATTTGAGGCTGCAGTTAAGAATGATATGGAATTGCTTACAACACTTGATGAAGAATGTACAGCACTAAAACTTGCATTTGAAATGCGGCAGGCCAGCAAAAAATTGGGAATGCGATTGCTAAAAATATTTCAACCGGTATTAAAAAATGAATGGGTAAATGCTTTTGCAATTAAAGTAAATGAAAAAAAAACGGATGCCAATCATTGCATTGTGTTTGGCCTGGTAGCACAGGCAATGGGTATTTCAAAGCTGGAAACATTGAACGGATTTTATTATAATGCTGCTGCAGGGTTTGTTACCAATTGTGTAAAATTAATTCCTTTGGGCCAGCAGGATGGACAGGAAATTTTGTTTGAATTAATACCCATGATGCAAGAGTTGGCAATGCAAACTCAAGATCCGGATATGGAATTATTGGGATTTTGTTGCACCGGCTTCGATATTAAAAGTATGCAGCATGAGCATTTGTATACCCGTTTGTATATGAGTTAAATTTTAAAACTTTTAAAATTTGCAGTTGTAAATAATTTCATTTTGGAAAGATTTAATATTAATTGAAGAATCGTTTTATGAAAAGAAGATATATAAAAATTGGGGTAGCCGGTCCTGTTGGTTCGGGCAAAACGGCATTGATTGAACGCCTGAGCAGAGCCATGATGGCTGATTATAGCCTGGCGGTAATTACCAATGATATTTATACAAAAGAAGATGCAGAGTTTTTAACAAAAAACTCTTTACTGCCAGCCGAAAGAATTATAGGGGTAGAAACTGGGGGCTGTCCGCATACCGCAATCCGGGAAGATGCCAGTATGAATTTGGAAGCGGTTGAGGAAATGGCACAACGTTTTCCGGATGTTGAAATTATATTTATAGAAAGTGGCGGAGATAATTTATCTGCAACCTTTAGTCCCGATCTGGCTGATGTAACCATTTTTGTAATTGATGTTGCTGAAGGAGATAAGATACCACGTAAAGGCGGACCTGGAATTACACGAAGTGATTTATTGGTAATAAATAAAATTGATTTGGCCCCTTATGTACATGCCGACTTGGCAATGATGGAAAGGGATGCCCGAAAAATGCGGAATGGGCAACCCTTTGTATTTACCAACCTGATGTCTTTGGAAGGTTTGACAGCCGTAATTGGGTGGATAAAAAAATATGCCTTGCTGCAAACGGATACAGAACCCGATTTATTAAGATGAAAGCTATAGTTGATATAAATGTTGCAGAGCGGAATGGCATTTCGTATTTGAAAAAGGCTTATTGCACTTCTCCATTTAAAATAATGGATATTACGGAGTTGAAAACAGAAGGAAAATTAAATTTGATGCTGATGAATGCCTCTCCGGGAATTTTGGATGGAGATCATTATGAAATGAATATCGATATTGATGCTGGTGTGGATTTGCAAATACAAACACAGGCCTATCAACGTATTTTTCAAATGAAAACAGGCGCATCGCAAAACCTGAAAGTTAGCTTGGCTGCAAATGCTTCTTTTTGTTATTTGCCACATCCAACGGTGCCACATGGCCAATCATCCTTTATTGCAATCAATGATTTTTATCTTGAAAATAATTGTCGTTTTGTATTTGGCGAAATATTAACCTGTGGCAGAAAATTAAATCAGGAAGTTTTTCTTTTATCAAAATATCAAAGTATCAGTAGGCTGTTTGTAAATAATAAATTACTAATAAAGGAAAATTTATTGATGAAGCCTTCCCTAATACCAGTTGCTGCCATTGGGCAGTTAGAGGGATTTACCCACCAGGCATGTATCATTCTTGCCCACATCGGATTTCAATTATCAACTATTCAACAAGAATTGGTTGCATTATTATCAGCAGAAAAAAATATTGAATTCGGTATCAGTTCAACTCCTTTAAATGGACTAATCATAAGGATGTTGGGAAACGGAGCCGAACAGCTTTTCAATTGTTTGCAACAGGTAAATCAAATCTTTCAGCAAGCATCTTACAAAAAATCAGTTTATGCAAGCTGAGTTACAAGCCCTCATCCTTACAGCAATTTCAATTGCCCTGCTGCATACCATATCGGGGCCCGATCATTATTTGCCATTTATAGTATTATCAAAAACCCGGGGTTGGGGTTTAAGCAAAACAATTGGTTGGACCATCGCTTGCGGCTTGGGGCATGTGCTAAGTTCAGTAGTAATTGCATTGGGGGCCGCCGCAATTGGTTGGTCGTTTTCAAAAATTGTTTGGATAGAAAATGTCAGGGGAGGATTAGCTGGATGGCTCATGCTGTTATTTGGT
>JANPAP010000568.1:0-16679 GCA_031429975.1 Chitinophagaceae bacterium | reverse complement strand
CATTTTTTCAGAAAATGCATCAGGTGCCTTTATAGCTTTTGCCATTATCCTTAAAACATCTTTTGCTTCATTGTAATCATAAGCACCCCATTGATCAAAAACTGAATTGAAAATTACGGTCCAGTTATTTTCGGCTGCAATTGTAAACAATGCATATTTGCCTGCCGGTAAAACCTTTCCCGAAATAGTAAGATCTTTATCCGTTTTAATAATGGTAGCTTCATTTGCCCCAGTTCTCCAAACTTTCCCTTCCATGGGTTCTAGATCTTTACCTATGCTGCGGCCTTTTACCGAAGGTTGACTGTAAAGTATAGTAATGCTTGCACCTGTATTGATCGTTTCAGTAACCTTGGTTAGTGGACTTGGCCTGTTTCCCTGTGCCTGAATTTTGATTGTAGCAAACATTAATAATGCAACTGTAAATAAGAGTCCTATCTTTTTCATAATATTTTTTTTGGATGAGTTGATAATATTGGCAAGTTAATTATTAAAAATTAGTTTCGGCAATCCTCTCAAAATCTAAGGGTTAATTCAATAATAATAATGTCCTATTAAGGTTTGGTTTTAAATTAGCAGAAAGAAAAATTTCAGCATGAGTAAATTGTTTCTTTAATTCAAGTGTCTAAAATTGAATAATATTAATACTAAAGGTTTATTACTGCATATTTTTTAAAAAACCAGCTTAAAATTGAATATTAAATTGATGAAATTGCCTTGAAATAGAAAAACTATCCCTAATTTTGATGAATTGGTTTACTGTATATTTTAAATATAATTATTGATGAAAAGTATTTGTAGAACATTGGTTATTTCAAGTGTGTGTGTGGTATTCTTTAGTTTAATTCCTCAGTTGTGTAGTGCACAGTTGGGCGATCCGGGAGATGATCCGGATGCACCGATTGATGGCGGAGTAAGTTTACTGGTTGCAGCAGGAGTTGGATATGGTATAAAAAAAGCAAGAGATAATAGAAAAAAAAATAAAACTGTTGATTTAAAAAGTCAGGAACAATAGTTTTTATCTTTAAAAATCAAATGCATAGTTTCTTTAAATTGGTTATTTAACGAAGAGCTATTGCAAATATTTATAGAGATGTTTGCTAAGGTTTTTAAATCAATTGACATTTATTGCAAATTCCAATTCTTAACTGGATAAATCATTTTCAAACAGCCTGGCAAATAATATGAAATTACTTTTAAAGATTGCCTTACCATTATTTTTCTGCATTCCCTTCTTTTTTTCCTGCAAAGTTGTAAAGCCAACCTACTATTTTAAAAACCTGGGAAGAGATACCATTATTTCAGAAATATTTGAACTAAATGCCTTAAAAATTAAACAGGGTGATGAGTTGAATATTACTGTAACTAGTTTAAGTAAAGAAGAAGATGCTGTTTTTAATAATTATTTATCTCCAGGTTTAAGTATTAAAGAAGAAGGCACCAGTACTGGGTTTTTAGTAGCAGAAGACGGGAATATCGTTTTACATAAAATAGGAAAAATTAAAGCGGGCGGCCTTACACGATTAGAATTAAAAGCGATTTTGGAAAAGAATCTGCTACCTTATTTAAAAGATCCAATAGTAAACGTACAATTCAGTAATCATAAAATTACTATTATTGGAGAAGTAGGCAAACCGCAACAATTAAAGATGGGGAATGAAAAAGTTTCCATTATCGATTTGCTGGCGCAAAGTGGAAATTTAACTGCTAATGCAATGGTAACTGATATTCTTATAATCAGAGAAAAAGAATCTTCTACAAAAGAGTTTAAACATATTAATCTGGAAGATCATGCGGTTTTTAATTCTCCTTTTTATTATTTGCAACCCAATGATATTGTAGTTGTAAATCCAAACGAAAAAAAGGTGGAGCAGGAATTGAAACGGTTGAAATACCAACAGGTTTCAGCAATTTTTTTCCAGGGCTTAGCTACGGCTCTTATTATATACCAGACATTTTTTAGAAAATAGCCCCTACTAATAAAATTATATGAACGAGCAGCAATTTTTTAAGGAAAAACCTGAAACCAATGTATTTGTGCAATTGTTGCAGAAATACCTTCCTTTCTGGCCGCTCTTTGCACTTACTATTCCAATTGCTTTAAGCGTTTCGTATGTTTATCTTAAATCACAGATTCCAATTTATGTTGCCAATGCCAAAGTACTTTTAAAAGATCCGAATAAAGGTGGTGGCGATTCAAAAGTTTTAGATGCCTTAAATATTTTTAGTGAGAAAAAAATTGTTGATAACGAAATTCTCGTACTTCGTTCTTCGGGTTTAATGAAAGTAGTAGTTAGTTCATTAGATTTATATGCCACTGTTTATAACCAGGGTAAAGTGAAGTTAGAAGAATTATATGCTACCAATTCTCCAATAAGTTTTCAGGCAATTGATAAGGACAGTATTTTTAATTACAACAAGTATTTTTTTAAAGTAGATTGGGTTAACAAAAAAGTTAGCATTAATAATAATACTGTTTCCTTCGATTCAACAGTGTTATTAGATAATGTTCGATTCAGGCTCTTTATGAATTATCGGTATAATAAAGATGCTATTGGGAAAAATTATTTTGTATTGATACGCCCTGTACAAAGTGCAGCTGCTGAAATTATTGGGTCGCTAAGGGCAAGCCCGCTTTCAAATGTATCAACTGTTCTGGATGTTAAACTCGAAAGTCCGGAGCCGTATAAAGCAAAAGATATTCTAACTAAATTATTTGAAGTTTATAATGCTGATGGTATTGAAGATAAAAATCAAATTGCAAAAAAAACGCTCAATTTTATCGACGACCGGTTACGTTATGTAATAAATCAATTGGATAGTGTTGAAAGGAATATTGAAACTTATAAAAGCAGGGAAGCCTTATACAGTATCAGTTCGCAAGGAGAAATATATTTTAATAAAGTAAAAGATTTAGATTCAAAGGCTGGTGAAATTGAACTTCAGTTGGATATTTTAAATGAAGTAAAAAATTACGTTTTAAATAAAGGGAAAAAGCCGGGTACGGTACCATCACTTACGCTGGTTAATGATGCCATTTTGAACGACTTGCTTAAAAATCTTTACCAGGCAGAATTTGAGGTGGAAAAAAACAAAACTGTTGCCGGTGAAAAAAGTGAGTCGATAATATTGGCAAATGAAAAAGTGAGAAGGTTGAAAGTGGATATTCTTGAAAATATGTTAAACATCAAGAACAATTTACTCACCATAAAAAAAGATATCAATAACAGCATTGCTGTAAATAGTAATTTATTAAAGCAAATACCGCAAAAAGAAAGAGGCTTGCTAGAAATCAGCAGGCAACAGGCCATTAAGAATAATATCTATTCTTTTCTTTTACAAAAAAGAGAAGAAACTGCTTTGTCATCTGCATCTACATCATCCGATTTAAGAGTGATAGAACAAGCCAGTTCTTTTGGCCCCATCAGGCCGGTACCTAAAGATTATTATTTAGCCGGACTAATTATCGGTGTTTTATCAGCAGTATTTTTAGTGTTGTTGAAAGAGCAGTTTAAGAGTAAAGTATTATTTAGAAATGATATTGAAGACAAAACAAATGTTCCATTTGTAGGCGAGATTGTTCAGGCAAATACCAAAAGCCCTATTGTAATTGGCGAAGGAAAAAGAACCGTAATTGCAGAGCAGTTCCGGTCTTTAAGAACCAATCTGGCTTTTATGGGTTTAAACGAAGAGCATAAAACCCTGTTAGTAACCTCCAGTGTTTCCAGCGAAGGAAAAAGTTTTATTGCCATTAATTTGGCTATAAGTTTTTGTTTAACCGGAAAAAAAGTAGCACTGTTAGAAATGGATTTAAGAAAACCCAAGTTAAGTAAGTTGATGAATATTGAAAGGGAGCCGGGTATTTCTAATTATGTAGTTGGTAAATCAACCTATGAGGAAATTATAAAAGAAACATCTATTCCAAATTTATACATCGTTTCGGCAGGAGCCATTCCACCCAATCCAACTGAATTAATTGGTAAGCCCTTATTTGCTGAAATGATTAATAAAATCAAAAATGATTTTGATTATGTAATAATTGATACGGCTCCTATTGGGCCTGTTACCGATGCTCAGTTATTAAAAGATTATGGCGATGTTACCATGTATGTAATCAGGCATGATAAAACGCCCAAGGTTTTCTTACGAATGATTAATGAACTTAACAGCAATAAGAAATTTAATAACATGTGCCTGGTTTTTAATGGCCTTAAAAAGAGAGGTATTTCTTTTGGTGCCATTAATAGTGGTTATGGTTATGGTTACGGTTATGGCTACGGCTACGGCTATGGTTACGGCTATGGTTATGCTATTGATGATAGTGGTAAAGGATTAGCGTGGATAAAAATGATGTGGCGTAGACTTAAAAAAATTATCAGGGAATAATTATTAAACGAATTATTCTAAAATGGGCAGTTTAATAAATTTGATATTTCATTTTAATATTATTGATTAAATTATTATCATTTTACTAATGCCAGTTATAAATTATTATACTCTTTAGTTTCATAAAATTATGTGACTGAGGACAAGCGAAGCTATGCAATGTTGGAAAATAAAGAACACTGGTACGCACTGTACACAAAGCCAAGATGGGAAAAAAAAGTAGCCAGATTACTAGATGAAAATGGGATTGAAAATTATTGTCCTTTAAATAAAGTAATTAAGCAATGGAGCGACAGAAAGAAAGTTGTTTTAGAACCCATTTTTAAATCGTACGTTTTTGTACGTATTGCTGAAGATATAAAGTGGGATTTAAAAAAAGTAAATGGCGTTCTAAATTTTGTTTACTGGTTGGGCAAACCTGCTCAAATTAAAGATGATGAAATAAATATCATAAAAAAATTTCTGAACGAGTTTTCAGGTGTTGAAATTGAAGATCAAAATCAGCTTAAAGTAAATTCAAAAGTAAGGATCAAGCAAGGGGTGATGATGAATTACCAAGGTATGCTGTTAGAAATAAATGGGAATAATGCAAAAGTTAGAATTGATAGTATGGGCCTAACTTTAAATGCAAATTTTGACAAAACGAATATTGAATTATTTCCGGGATAATAATTTATTTACTCCCAATACTTAATAAACCTAGAAAAACAAGAACCTTACTTTTTTGTAAAATTGAAAACTAAGTTTAAATTTTGCAAACCAGTTTATACTTCCAATATCAATTAATAAATGTGTAGAATTGCAGGAATAGTAAATCCATCAATTGAAACAGGCGAACTACAATTGCTTGTTAAAGGGATGTGTAATTTATTACAACATGGAGGCCCCGATGATGAAGGGATTTATGCCAATCCAGAAATTGGATTTGTATTTGGGCATAGGAGGTTGGCAATTATTGATACCAGTAATGCAGGCCACCAGCCCATGCAATACTCCAATAACAGATTTACGATTACTTATAATGGAGAATTGTATAATTATCCCGAATTAAAATCAGAACTTAAAACTTTAGGCTTTCAGTTTAATACTGCCACCGATACAGAAGTGGTATTGGCAGCATTTGCAGCCTGGGGTACCAATGCATTTTGCCGGTTTAATGGAATGTTTGCATTTGCCATTTGGGATAATGAAACAAAAGAAATTGTTATAGCAAGGGGGTCGGCCGGAATTAAACCTTTGTATTTTGCCATTACAAAAGAAGGGTTTGCTTTTGCTTCAGAAATCAAGGCATTTCAAAACATTCATTATTTACAAACCCCCAATGATAAGTGGCCCATTTATTTGATGGCCTATGGACATTTACCCGAACCGGTTACCACTTTAAAACATGTTCAGCCTTTAGAAAAAGGTACCTACTTAAAATATAATACCAATACTAAAGTTGTAACAACAAATGTATTTGCCAGAATAAATTATATTGAAAAAATTGATAACCGGGCTGATGCCATTCATCAAATACAACTGGAATTAGATGCAGCTGTTAAAAGGCACTTAATTGCCGATGCACCCATTGGTGTTTTTTTAAGTGGTGGTTTAGATTCCAGTATTATTGCCATGCTGGCACATCGCCATCAGGAACAACTCAACACCCTTTCCATTTATTTTGAAGATCAAACCTATTCCGAAAAAAAATACCAGGATCTTATTCTTGAAAAAATAGACTGTAACCATCAACAGTTTTTATTAAAAGAGAATGATTTTCATACCCACCTGCCAGATATTATACATAGCATGGACCTGCCCTGTTGCGATGGAATTAATACTTGGTTTATCAGTAAATATGCCAGGGAAAGTGGCTTAAAAGCAGTGTTGTCGGGCATTGGCGGCGATGAGTTATTTGGAGGTTATCCATCTTTCAAGCGCATAAAAACTACGTTGGCTTTAGAAAAATTACCAAAAAGTATATTAAGAGCTGGGAAATATACCGACTCAAAAAAAATTAAAAGGTTGGCTTATTTAACGATTGGTGGGCCAGTAGGTAAATATCTTTTTTTAAGAGGCCAGTTCATTCCTAAAGACATTGCAAGTATTTTAAATACTGATGAAACCAGTGTGTGGAATGTGTTAGAAGAAGATTTAAGATTAACAGATATTAATTATTTATCTCCAGAAAATCAGGCAAGTTGGCTCGAAACAAATATGTACATGCAAAACCAATTGCTAAGAGATGCAGATGTAATGAGTATGGCGCATGGTTTAGAAATAAGGGTGCCATTTTTAGATAAAGAGTTTCTTAAACTGGCCATGAAAATAAAATCGGAAATTAAGTTTAGTGGAAAACTGGGAAAACAATTATTAATTGATTCATTTGCCCATATATTGCCGGAACCCATTTGGAATCGCCCCAAAATGGGCTTTTCATTTCCTTTTAAAGAATGGTTAAGTAATGAACAATACAGTACAGCTGCAAATGGAAAAAACTTAAGTGAATATCATACAAAACTGCAATCAAACGAAATTCATTGGTCGCAATTTTTTACATTATTACTGATGCAAAATTATTCGAATGAATAATAACATTTTGTTTTTAACGCTTCGGGTTTTTTCTGCCACTGGTGGTATCGAAAAAGTATGTAAAATATTGTGTAAAGCCATCAGCGAATTTCAATCGGAAGGGTTGCTGGCTTCAATAAATGTACTTTCGATGTACGATAAAACCGAAGATGTAAATTCAAAATACCTGTCACCTAAAATGTTTTCGGGTTATGCAGAAAAGAAATGGAGCTTTGTAAAACAAGCTGTCAAACTGGGGCGTAGCAGTAATGTAGTGGTGCTTAGCCATATTAATTTATTATCGATCGGGTACTTAATAAAACTAATAGCACCAAAAACAAAACTGGTTTTAATTGCACATGGTATCGAAGTTTGGGGGCCATTATCCGGATTAAGAATTCGGATGCTTAAAAAATGTGATAACATTATTGCAGTTAGCAATTTTACCAAACAGACAATGATGCAATTGTATAACCTGTCAGATAAAAAAATAGGCATCCTAAACAATTGTATCGATCCTTTTTTGCCAGCACCATTAAACGAACCAAAGGATCCGGAATTATTAAATACTTACGGATTTTCTAATAACGATATTATTTTGATGACTCTTACCCGGCTTTCATCAAAAGAATTATACAAAGGGTACGATCATGTATTGTATGCAGTAAACAACTTAAAGGCAAAACATCCAACTATCAAATACTTAATTGTTGGCAGGTATGATGAGGTTGAAAAAGAACGGCTCGATAAAATAATTCAACAGCAACAATTGGAGAAGGAAGTTGTATTTGCCGGGTATATACATGATGATGCTGTTGCCAAACATTATAACCTGGCCGATTTGTATGTAATGCCAAGTAAAAAAGAAGGTTTCGGAATTGTATTTATCGAGGCAATGTATTACGGATTACCGGTAATTGCAGGAAATAAAGATGGGTCGGTGGATGCATTGTGCGATGGTAAACTAGGCATATTAGTGAATCCAGATGACCAGGATGAAATAAATACAGCCATTGAAAAAATTATACTCGATAAAAATAAATTTAAGCCCAAACATGATTTGTTGATGGAGTGTTTCAGTTATTCAAATTATAAAGAAAATTTAAAGAAAGTTTTATTTCAGGCTTAGTCTTTCAATTGAATGGTTAAGGATTTAAAAATGCAGCACACAGTAACAGAACATAACGGTAACGAAGATTGGGATGTATTGATAGAACCGCAAGGGCATCTGTTTGATTTAAAACTAAAAGAAGTTTGGCATTACCGGGATCTGTTGTGGTTATTAGTGCGCCGGGACTTTGTTTCATTTTATAAACAAACCATTTTAGGCCCATTGTGGTTTTTTATCCAGCCACTTTTTACAACCATAACTTTTACTTTTATTTTTGGAAAGTTAGCCGGAATTTCAACCGAAGGATTACCAGGCCCATTATTTTATATGGCAGGCATTACAGCCTGGAATTATTTTGCAGAGTGCCTTACCAAAACCTCTACAGTTTTTAGAGATAATGCCAATGTATTTGGCAAAGTATATTTCCCAAGATTAATTATGCCGCTAAGTATTGTGGTATCCAACCTCATCAAGTTTGCAGTTCAGCTCATCATGTTTTTTGCATTGATGTTAATTTATTGGATGAAAGGAACCGTAATTCATTTGAATGTTTATGTATTATTATTTCCATTGTTGATTATCCAGATGGCGTTGCTGGGGCTGGGTTTGGGCATGATCATTTCTGCATTAACCACCAAATACCGGGATCTTGTTTTTTTAGTAACCTTTGGCGTGCAATTGCTGATGTATGCCACCACCGTGGTTTATCCACTATCTGCTGCGCCAGAAAAATATCGTTGGTTGATTGCGATGAATCCACTAACACCCATTATCGAAACATTCCGATATGGATTTTTAGGGCAAGGCAGTTTTTCCTGGCTAAGCCTTACCGTTAGTGCAGGTATAACAATATTGATTGCTGCTGCCGGCACACTTATTTTTAATAAAGTGGAAAGGAATTTTATTGATACGGTTTAATTATTGATGCGTTTAAAATTTTGTAAATAATGTCGGTTGCAATAAAAGTTGAAAATCTTTCCAAAGCATACCAGCTGGGCCAAATTGGTACCGGCACCATCAGCCGTGATGTGGAGCGTTGGTTTGCAAAAGCCCGTGGTAAAGAAGATCCGTTTTTAAAAATTGGAGAAACCAATGATCGTTCGGTTGCTGGCAGCAGCGATATTGTCTGGAGTTTAAAAGATATCAATTTCGAAATTCAACAAGGCGATGCAGTGGGCATTATTGGCCGCAATGGCGCTGGCAAAAGCACCCTGTTAAAAATATTAAGCAGGGTAACCTCACCAACAACTGGCAGCATTAAAGCAAAAGGCCGCATTGCCAGTTTGCTGGAAGTAGGAACTGGTTTTCATCCTGAACTTACCGGCAGAGAAAATATCTTTTTGAATGGTGCCATCCTCGGCATGCGTAAAAAAGAGATTACCCAAAAGCTGGATGAAATTATAGATTTCAGTGGGGTAGAACGATATATTGACACCCCTGTAAAGCGCTACAGCAGCGGTATGTACGTAAGGCTGGCATTTGCAGTAGCGGCACATTTAGATTCGGAAATATTAATTGTAGATGAAGTATTGGCAGTAGGCGATGCCGAGTTTCAAAAAAAGTGTTTGGGGAAAATGAAGGAGGTAAGTAAAGGTGAGGGAAGAACAATATTGTTTGTTAGCCACAATATGCAGGCTGTAAAAGTTCTTTGCCCTGCTTCAATATTATTAAACGAAGGAAAGATACTGATTACTGGAAATTCGGAACAGGTAATAAGGGAATATTTATTTAACCAAGAGGTAATTTGTGTTGAAAAAGTATGGGAGGATCATGATAGACCAGGTAATGAGATTGTGAAATTAAGTAAAGCATTTATGCATTATGAAAATGGAATAATTCCGGAAGATGGGAATTTCGACATAACAAGGAAAATAGGTTTCACTTTTGAATATGAAGTACTAAAAAATGGAGATATTTTTACACATGGTATTAACATGTATAATAATGAAGGTGTAAATATTTTTGATTCGCATGATGTAAATACAATCATAAGAAATGAATATCGTGAGAAGGGGAAATACAGTGCAACAGTATGGTTACTGGGCAATATAATGTCCGAAGGGAAATTTTCTGTAAATATTGCTCTTTTTAAAGCTAGTCCGTTAGAGATTTTTCTATTAGAAGAAAGCGTATTCTCTTTTAATATTATAGATGAAATAAGAGGCGATTCAGCAAGGGGAGAATATATTCTTAATTTTCCAGGAATTGTAAGGCCACTACTTTTTTGGGATGCTAAAAAAATAAATTAATCTAAATAAAATGATGAGAAATCCATTTAAAGTGTCAGCAAAAAATTATACTGACAAGGTTTATTTTGATTCAAATTCGCTTGAGCATGGGCATCATAAACTTCTATATAAAGATATCCCTATCATTAAATGCCCTTTTGATTATGTTATTTATCAAATGATTTTATGGGAGGTAAAGCCTGATTTAATTATAGAAATTGGAACAAATCGTGGAGGTTCTGCTTTGTATTTCGCAGACCTGTTAGATATTATCGGGCATGGAGAAATTCATACAATTGATATTGAAGATATGGCTTATGCTGATGTTAAAAAACACCCAAGAATAAAGTTTTTTAAAGAAGGTTATCAACAATATGATTTGAAAAATACTGAAGGGTTTAAGAAGATTATTGTTATCGAAGATGGATCCCATATTTATGAGGATGTGATTGAAACAATTTCAAAATTTAATTCTGTAGTGAGTAAAGATTCATATTTTGTTGTTGAAGATGGGATTCTAGATAAATTAGGCTGGAAAAAGAAATACAATGGTGGGCCCAATAAGGCAATAAAGGAGTTCATAAAACAAAATGATTCTTATATTATTGATAGAAAATGGTGTGATCTGTTCGGTATAAATGCTACATTCAATACTAATGGATTTCTTAAAAAAATTAAATGATACTATAGTTTACTTAGATAAAATCATTTTTTAAAAGCAAGTTATATGTGTTTTTTTTAGAGATTTTAGGTTTGAGAAAAGGCTGCCTTTACATAATAGTAAAATGGAAATCTATTATTTCAAAATCTTTGAGCCCAAATGGAGAAAGTGTAGATATTGAACTGAATGGAAATTTAGATTTTGGGCAAATGTATGTTTACCCAAAAAACAATTAGAATATGTTTTCTAAAATAAGTCATATCATTTCGTTTCGTCTGCGCAGGTTACAAAAAAACATCCTCAACTCAGGTTGGTATCATCAACTCAGGTTGAATTATTTTCTTCCATTAGGATTATATGATGCAAGTTTTTTAAAAGCTCCATTAGATGAGGTATGGGATGAAAGAATACAGGATGTGTTGAATTGCCCCGATAATAAATTGATAGAACGGCACCCTGATGCTGGAAAAGTAAGCCATGGAAAACAGGTAATGCACAATGGGATTTTTGTAACACTCGGTGGATATTATGGCGAAGCAATTGTTCAAATGCTTGAAAAAAACAAGGGTGTTCATGAGCCTCAGGAAGAATTGGCTTTTGAAAAAGTATTAAGCACAATGCCTGATGGAGCAACGATGTTTGAATTTGGTGCGTACTGGTCGTTTTATTCAATATGGTTTAATAAAAAAGTTAACAACGCAAAAAATTTTTTGGTAGAGCCCGAGTTGTTTAACATTATGTATGGCAAAAACAATTTCAGGTTAAATAAAGTAAAGGGAAATTTTACACAGGCCTTTATTGGTAAAACTGCCGAAATGCAAGGCAAAATTCCGGTAATTTGTGTTGATGATTATGTGGCTGAAAACAATGTACAATTCATTGATATTTTACATTCCGATATCCAGGGATTTGAATACGATATGCTTTTAGGAGCCGAAAAAACAATCGCAAAAAATAAGATTGGATATTTTTTTATTTCAACGCATGGAAATGATGTTCATAATAAGTGTTTGGAATTTTTAATTGAAAATGATTTTAAAATCCTTTGCAATGCCGATGAACTCGATACCTATTCATTGGATGGTCTGATTGTTGCAAGGTCAAATCATTATCCAGGTATCGATAAAATTGAAATTTCTTTAAAAACAAAATTACCCCGGAACACTATTTAATAATTTTAATAAGAGATTGTAGAAAGAAATACCTTAACCGAACAAACGATGTTAACCTTCCTTAAAAATAATTTTCGCAAAATAAAACGACTGCTTTCCAAAAAAAATGAAACAGAGGCTTATGATTTTAACAAGTCGAATCCTTTGGGCGGAAATGGAGAAAGAGTAGATATACAACTGAATGGAAATTTAGATTTCGGGCAGATGGATGTTTACCAAAAAAACCATTGGAAGCGGTATGAGTTTGCAAAAAATACTATTGAACCAAATGAAATTTGTGGTGATTTTGCCTGTGGTACTGGTTATGGATCCATATTGATTGCCGACAAGGCAAGCGAAGTAGTAGGAGCCGATTTGAATGCTGAAGTTATCGGCAAAATAAAGGAGCGGTACAGCCATTTTTCCAATGTGCTTTTTTTGAACGAAAACTTGTTAAACCTTTCTTACAACAATTATTTTGATACCATTATTTCTTTTGAAACGCTGGAACATTTTTATGAAACCGACATTCGTAAACTCCTCCACATTTTTAGCAATGGACTTAAAAAAAATGGCAGATTAATTTTTTCAACACCATTTATGCAGGAGCAGAGTAAAGAGGCCATGAAAATGGGATTTCACCTTACCTTTTATATAAATGAATCAAAAATTTCTGAGTGGCTTGCAGAAGCCGGAATGGAAATTGAATTAATTAAATATCAGAATTATGAAACTCATACCATCGAAGTTGATTTGAGCAAAAAAGAATTCATCATTTGTGTAGCAAAAAAAAAATGATGAATGCCTAAGTTATCCGTATGTATACCGGCTTACAACCAGATTGAACATTTAAAAAAGACGATCGATTCTGTTCTGTGTCAAACTTTTTCTGATTACGAAATCATTATCACCGACGATTCTTCAAGCAATATTATTAAAGATTTTATAGCAGAAAATTATCCGGGTGATAAAATAAAATACTTTAAAAATGAACCCCAGCTTGGCAGCCCTGAAAACTGGAATGAAGCCATCCTCAAATCGAGTGGTGAGTATATAAAAATTTTACACCACGATGATTGGTTGAACTTTAATGACAGCCTTGCAAAATATGTAGCATTATTGGATGAGAATCCTGAAGTGGATTTTGCATTCTCTGCAACTCAAGCCATTAACCCAGGTATAAAAAATTGGGTGCATGAAATAACGATTGAGCAATTAAACAGCATTAAAAGCAATCCACTGATTCTTTATTGTAACAATTTAATCGGGGCACCCAGTACCGGCATTTTTCGTAAAAAAAGTAATTTAATTTTTGACCGGAATTTGAAATGGCTGGTCGACATTGAATATTATATCAGGCAATTAAGTCAAAATAAAAACATTGCCTATTCAAGCGAAATGTTGGTGGTAACTTATTTGGCAGAAGGCAGGGTTACCGATGAATGTGTAGATAATAAGGAAGTTGAAGTGTTTGAATATTTGTATGTATTGAATAGTATTTTCAAAAGAAAAAATGGATATGATAGTGTAGCATTAAAATCATGCCTGATAAAAGCCATTGACATTTGTGATAAATATAAAATCAATAATGTGCAGCAAATTGCTGATTGTGGATATACAGACAGACTGGATAATAGAATAAAAATTTATTTAACGTTGAAATCAATTTCATCAACATTGGGAAAAGTTTATTTAAAACTGTTGCGGAATAAATAATTTTAGTAATTAAAAATTTTGTTTTTCAAAAGTAAATATGGGATTTAAAAATTTAATAAAAAGGGCTTTATCAATAGCAGCAAAGCAGGAAACGTTGAATAGCCAATTTGAAAAAAAATCATTTTCTCAATCAGGAGAAGACATCATTATTGAATACCTTTTTGGATTAAGAAATATTGATAAACCTGTTTGTCTTGATATTGGCGCTTATCATCCGGTTGCGGCAAATAATACGTACAAGTTTTTTTTAAAAGGGTCTAAGGTTGTAAATATTGATGCCAATCCATCTGCCATCGAAAATTTTATAAAGCAGCGGCCTGGCGATACCAATTTAAATTTGGGTATTGGGGGTTCGGATGGTGATTTTGATTTTTATATCATGGAAGATGCGGCATTGAATACTTTTTCTGAATCAGAGAAAATCAATCTTGAAAATTTGGGGCACCGGCTTAAAGAAGTCAAGAAAATAAAAATGATCAGCATCAATAAAATTTTCGAACAGTATTTTCAAAATACTGCCATCGATTTTTTATCGGTAGATGCAGAGGGAGTAGATTTTGAAATTATTCAATCACTCGACTTTTCAAGGTATCAACCCAAAGTGATTTGCATTGAAAGCATTAATTATACTCCCGATGGAACCGGAACCAAAAGAAATGATTTGTGTAGTTATATCGAAAATGCCGGTTACTTTGAATATGCCAATACCAATATCAATTCAATTTTTGTTTTCAAAAATTGGTGGTTTGGTAAACCATAAAATGCTGCATTCATTTTCTTTTATAATTCTGGCTTATTAAATTTTTCCAACGGCATTAAATGAAATCCTTATTTCTTGAAATTAAGTTCGAAGGTGGTTTGGGAAATCAGCTTTTTCAATATGCAGCCGGTAGAAGTCTGGCCGCTCAATGCAATATTCCTTTTTTATTATTAAATACCGACGGGTATAAAAATCAATCGCTCAATCGCAAATTTGCGCTTTCCAATTATAACATCAAGGGCAGTTGTTTAAAAAGCAAATTCATTTCAAACGCCTTTAGAGTTAAAACAAAATTAAATGCTTTTGTAAGTTTTTTTGGAGCCTGGAAATTAATAGAGGAAAGGGAGTTTAAAATTCAACAGATCAATAACCAAACTGGTTGGCTCACTTCATTAAAAGGGTATTGGCAATCGGATGCCTATTTTAAAAATATCCGAAACCTTTTGTTGAAGGAAATGGTGCCAAACCATTTGCCTGATTTACCGGAATGGATAAAGCAACAAAACACAGTGGCTATTCATGTCAGGCGGACAGATTACCTGACTGAACCCCGTTATGGTTTTATCGGAATGCAATATTACCGTTCTGCAATTGAAGAAATTGTCAATAAAATAAACAACCCTTTGTTTGTGTTTTTTTCTGATGACATTGACTGGTGTAAAGAAAATTTTAAGGGAGAAAATTTTATTTTTTGTGACGATAAAAACTGGCAGCAAGATTATTTGCAATTGTTTTTGATGTCAAAATGCAGTCACCAGATTATAGGAAATAGTTCCTTTTCCTGGTGGGGTGGATGGCTAAATACAAACGAAGATAAAATAGTGATGAGACCCTTAAATCCGTTTGTCGAAAAAAGCCTTTTGTATGAATCCCATTATCCCGAAGAATGGATAGCGATTGAAAACAATGCATAAAAACAATCAGGGAATATCGGTGGTTATATGTTGCCACAACAGCTGTACAAAAATAGAAGCTACTTTGAATGCAATGGCATTACAAATGCAACAGCCGGATATTGGTTTTGAAATTATTGTGGTAGATAATTGTTGTACCGACAACACCGTAAATAAAACATTGCAGCATTGGGATAAGCTTGGTAATCTTTTTCCATTAACTGTTGTTCAGGAGCCAACACCTGGCTTGAGTTACGCCAGACAAAAAGGAATAAATGCTGCAGCTTTTGAATACATTATTTTATGCGATGATGACAATTGGCTTTGCAATGATTATTTATTAAAAGCATTTACAATTTTTGAAGCACAGCCCGAAGCTGCATTGCTTGGAGGGGTTGGCGAAGCAGTATTTGAAGGGAATATTTGTCCAGTCTGGTTTAAAAAATTAGATGGCTTTGGATATGCTGTTGGAGATGAGGGACGAACTACAGGTTTTACCAGCACCGTTTATGGCGCTGGGATGGGGATCAGGAAAACTGTATTTAATAAATTGATAGGAGCTGATTGGGCAATTATTCTTTCAGACAGAAAAGGAAATTCACTCTCTTCGGGTGGCGATACAGAGATTTGTTTAATTATTAAAAATGCCGGGCATAAAATATATTTCGATCAATCATTAAAATTTAAACACTTCATATCTGCAAACCGTTTGCAATGGAACTACTATCTTAAATTAAGGAGGTCATTTGGATTTGCAAATGCCTACCTGGCTGTTTATAAAAATGAAAAATTGGGTCATCTAAGTGGCAAGGATTTTTATAGAAATCTTCTGCAATTCTATTATTTTATTTTCCGGAATTTGCATTTTTTTTTGTTTCCTTTTTTATTCAAAACCGGAAGATGTGCCTGGTTTATTCAAAATCTTTCCTTGAGGCGAACTCTTTTATTTGAAAGAAATCAAATATTATTTCTCACAAAAAAAATGATGCAACTAAATTGATAATCTTAATCAATTCATGAGGATTGCTTTTATAACCTATGAGTTTCCACCCGATACCGGAAAAGGAGGTATTGGCACTTATGTAAAACAGGCAGCCACTGCAATGTCGGGTATTGGTTGGGATGTACAGGTATTTACTGGCAGCCCACTTCGTTCCGGTATTGAAATGCTTGATGAATATTGTGTGCATCGGATACAATGCGATAACAGTACATCTTTTAGA
>JANPAP010000567.1:0-5757 GCA_031429975.1 Chitinophagaceae bacterium | reverse complement strand
AGCAATTATACAGATTATACAATTGGTGGTTATGCAGTAAGAGGCGTATGTATCAGCGATGCAGATGGTGATGGCAAACCAGATATTATTGCCAGCAGTGCCAATGGCAATAAATTTTCAATTCTAAAAAATACCAGCACTGTTGGAAATATTTCCTTTGCAACCAATCAGGATTACACGACTCCCGCCAATCCGCAAAATGTAATTGCGGCTGATCTTAATGGAGATGGCATTCCTGAAATTATCACTGCAAATCAAAACGACAGCAGCATTGCTGTTTATAAAAACAATATTGGCAATCCGCTAAAACTTTGTCCACCGGCAGCTTCCAGCAGTTTAACTTCCAATATAACTGGCAACAATTATCAATGGCAGGTAAGTACAAATAATGGCGTAACATTTAACAATATTGTGAATAACAGTAATTACTCCGGAGTAACAACAAACAATTTACAACTGAATAATTTACCTACTTCATTTACGGGTTACCAATATCGTTGTGCAGTAAATGCAGTTAACAGTAACAGTTATAAAATACAATTTGTAAATAACTGGACCGGTGCAATAAATTCAAACTGGAATAATACGGGCAACTGGAGCTGTGGCGCTTTACCCGATGGCAATACAGATGTAATTATCAGAACCGGAAATGTAATTTTAAATGCCAATGGTATTTGCAGAACAATAACTGTTTTACCCGGGGCAAGCTTTACCGTTAGTCCGGGATTTACACTTACAATCACAAACTAAAATAGTATCGCAACAAAGAAGGGATTGTATAAATTCAATCCCTTCTTTGTTGTATCAACCTCATTTTTGTTTAATTCTATTTATTAAAATAATTTTTTAAAATTTGATCCACACTCAATTTCCCCGGGCCAAAAACAAATAAAGTAAACAGCATGATTAAATAATAAAGCGGAATTTCAAAACCATTTTCACCAGCCTCAAAACCATTTGCAAGGTGTACCGTTTTAATGGCCACCAACATAGTTATCATTAATGGTATAGCAATGGCTCTGGTGGCCAATCCTAGCACTAGCAACACAACTCCCAAAGCTTCGGTACCGGCAGCCAGGTATGCGTTAAAATGTGGGGCAGGAATGCCCAAAGTTCCAAACCAATCAGCAATATCATTGATGTTTTTCCATTTCATGGTAGCCGGACCATAAAATCCATAGGCCAATATCAAACGCATAAAAAACAACGGCAACCATTTTGCCTTTTCAATAACTGTAACTGCTGAAAAATATTTTTGTGCAATTTTCATAATTCATTTTTTTAGATTAGTTGCAAACTGTAACAAAACCTGACAAAAATATTTTCAGGGAATTTTAAAATCATCAATTGAAATATTAAAGATGACTGATAATTTCAGCAACACTTGCACGCATTTTATAATCGGTATTGAAATAAACAAATTTTATTTTTCCATCAACTCCAATAATGTAGGTGGCTGGTACCGGCAACTTATTTTCACTGTTTCCATTTGCAGCAGTTAAATCAATATTATATTTTTTATACCGTTCAACTGTTGGGGCATCCAATTTAAATGAAACATCGTACAGGTTCATAATTTCAGTTCCGGTATCAGAAATTAATGGAAAACTTGCAGCAGAATTTTTCAATATTTTTTTCATCGATTCATTTGTTTCGGGTGTAACACCAATAATAGAAGCGCCTTTAGCTTTTATAAATTTCAGGGAATCCTGCAGCTGCGCCATTTGTTTGTTGCAATAGGGGCACCAGGATCCCCGGTAAAAAAACAAAACCACCGGGCCGTTTTTTAATTCCTTTTTTAAACTAATCAAACTGCCATCCTGAGATGTTGCTTTAAAATCCGGCCCAATATCACCCACACTTAATCCTTTTGGCTGAGCAAAAGAGGCATTTATTCCCATAGCAAATAATGCAAGAAAAAAATTTTTTTTGATTTTCATATTCTATCATTTATTGAGTAATATTTATTGACAATAAAATTTTTACCTGCCAGTGATGGCAAGTAAAAATTCAAAAATTATTTTAAAATATTATTTTGATTTCTGAATGGCCTGGTAACCGAGTTGAAGAAAATCATCGGGACCTGAATAACCTGCGGTATTGATAACCGGATTGCCATCTTTATTAAAAAATAATAAAGCCGGATAACCCTGGATACGATATTTATTTGCCAGCACTTCACCATCACCTAACTCCCCATCCAACGTAACATTGATAAATGATTTATTATAAAAATCCGCTACCGCTTTATCAGAGAATGTGTTTTTGTGCAGGAGTTTGCAGGGCCCACACCAGGTGGCATAAATATCCAGAAAGATTGGTTTGTTTTCTTTCTTAGCCTTTGCCACAGCATCTTTCCAGCTGCCTTTAAAAAACGCAATCCCTTCCTTAGGTGCCTCATTATTTTTTGCTGCAACAAAAAACAGCAACAGCATTACAGGCAATATCAATAACAATTTTTTCATTTGAAATATTTATTTTAATTTTTAAAACCAATTATTAATTGTTGTTGTAAAGCATTTTCAAAAAACAATGCAATTGCTTTTTGATCTGCTTCTGTTAACGTTAAATTATATTCCTTTTCAAAACTGGAAAATAATTTTGTAAGTGATAAAGGCGCTTCAGCAAGATATTCAATCATTCTTATCAATGCGGCAGAGCTGTCGGTAAAAACCACATCACCTAAATCGTTTCGATGAGCAATGATAAAATAGTTTCCCTTATCTGTTTCCTTAATTTTTTTTGGATGCTTTTTATGCACCGGATATTGAAACGACAATAACAAATGCTCCGGATTTAATACCAATTTACTAAACAACACATCGCCCGATTTTGTAGCTGCTGCAATTTTATCCTGCATCATAAACAACTCCACCTCTACCCATTCAAACCAAAGCAGTTCTGCTAAAAATGGATATTTTTTTAACAGCGGATTTTTGATTTCTGTCAGATAATTATAAAATTCTTTGGGCATATACCAAACCTGTGGCGACTGACAGGGATGATTGGTAAAAAAATCATTCACCGTTTTATCCCATTCTTTTTTGGTGAATAAATCAACCGTAAGCGGATATGCATTTTGCAACATATCATCCACTACATTGTACACCAAGCGCCGGTATTGCGAAACATTCTCTGAAATAATGCCGGGTATTTCAAGCAATTTTCCGGTGCGGCAATAGGCCGCCAGATTGCTCTGGTGTTTATAGGTTGAATCAAGCAATTGCATAATCTTTTATTTTTAAGGCCGATTGCTTGATGGCATTCAGCCGTGTAATTTCATTTTGTAATTCCTGCATCTCCGGAAAATTAAAATCCCTTTCCAGCAACACGGGCACATCTCTTTTTAAGTGTTGCATGGTATAATCAAACAAATCGTACACCGGATCAATAATGGCTTGTCCGTGTGTGTCAATAATTAAAGTGTCCGAAACTTTTTCGTGTCCGGCCATGTGGATATAACTCACCTTATCCATTGGCAGCTGATCAATAAATTCTTTGGCATTGTATTGATGATTGAAACTGTTTACATAAACATTGTTTACATCCAGTAACAGTTCGCAATCGGCTTCATTTAAAATAGCATTGATAAATTCTATTTCACTCATTTCAGGAGCAACCGGCGTGTAATAGCTAACAATTTCAATGGCAATTTTTCTTTCCAGTAATTCCTGAATTACTTTGATGCGTTCTGCAACATGTTTTACCGCATCGTGGGTAAACGGAATTGGCAACAGATCGTACAGATGGGCATTATCGCATTTTGCATAACTTAAATGTTCCGAATAAATTGTTGCATTGGTTTCTTTTAAAAATATTTTCACTTTACGCAAAAAATCAAAATCCAGTTCATCCGGACTGCCAATTGACAAGGACAATCCATGCGTAAATAATGGATATTTTTCGAGCACTTTATGAAATTGCTTTTTCCAATAACCTCCAACATCAATCCAGTTTTCGGGAGCAACCTCTATAAAAGCCGGTTTCAATATTTCGCTTTGTAAAAATTCATCCGCAAAATCCTTTCTGTATCCTATGCCTACCATGTTGTTGATTTTTTAATGTTGAAAATAGAGGCAGACGGTTTTATACCGTCTGCCCTAATCTTTACCACCGGGCAATTAACCTTTCTTTTTTGGGGCGGTTTTCTTTTTATCTGCACCACATTTGCCTTCTCCACATTTGCCGTCTTTGCCCATTTTCATGTCTTTTTTCATGTCGCCTTTTTTCATCTTATCACCACATTTGCCTTCACCACATTTACCATCTTTGGCTTTCTTCATTTTATCTCCACATTTTCCTTCGCCACATTTGCCTTCTCCACATTTGCCGTCTTTCATTTTGTTAGACATGCTGCTGTCGGAAGCAGCTTTCTTTTCGCCACAGCTTAATTCAAACATCTTACTGCTGTTTTCCCTGTTAAGCAGGTTGGTTCTTACTGCTTCGCCTGTTCCCAGGTTACTATAACTAAAAAGGTTGGCTGCATTTGCATTAAAGCCCGTTACCGCCAAAAGTGCTCCGGCAACAATTGATCCGGTTAGCATGTTTTTTTTCTTTTCCATTTTTTTGAATTTTTAAGTTTTGAGAATTGTGTTTTTATTTAGTAGTTGATTATAAAGAATCCTGACAGTAATTTAATTAAAATATTTTTCACAATCACTACCGCTGGCTTAAGTACGAACAAAATACAAAGCTGGTTTATTTTAATTGCAGTTTATTAATATTTCCTTAACAGTAATCACTTTGATTTAATTGATAATTAAACTGATTTTTTTATTAAAGTAAAAACCTATCCCAGCAATTTATTTATTTTTTCTTTAAGGGAATTATTAAGTATGTGCTTGTTTTGGGCAGAAGCCGGATTGAAGTAAAATTTTTGAAACCACTCATCTATATGTTTGTTTTGTTTTTCAAAAGCCCTGCAGGCATCACAAACCAATTTGTGCATACCTAATTGTATGCGCTCTTTAAACGACAGCCCTACAATTGATTTTTTCTCAATTAATAAGCTGGCTGTTTTACAAGAAAGCATGATGATATGTAATAGCTTTTTCAATTAATCATTATTTTTTAAACCAGTTTAATTCCAAACATTTTCTTAATTGCAATTTTGCCCGATGCAGTATCTGCCAGTAATTAGTATCTGTAATAGATAATTCCTGACAAATAAGCGCTGTTTTTTTTGATTCGATATATTTTAATTGCAAAGCGGCATTCCAGTTTACAGGCAATTTATCTGTGCAATTTTTTAAGGTATTTAAAAAGTCAACATCCTGCAACAAATTGTCATCCTGCTGCCATGCAACTGGTCGTTGCTCTATGTTCCAGGATCCATCCTGATCAAAAAACTGATGTAACCAATCACTATTTTCGGAGGACAACTGACTTACATTGAGCTCCACATTTTTAAAAACTTTGCGGTAATGACCTGCAATTTTATTTTTAAGGATACTGAACAACCAGGTTTGTGGATTACTTTTTCCTTCAAACTTATCAAAGCTTTTAAAGGCAGCCAAAAATGAATCCTGCACCATATCTTCTGCCAATTCTTTATTACCGGTTTTGTAAAAAGCCCAGCTGAACAATTTGTCAGAATATAAATCTACCCAGGATTTTATTGTTGAAGATGAATTGGCCATTTCTGTTTGGGTATTCATTTTTTGTGCAAGATGGGTTTCCTTTTCTTTGTTGATTTTGCAACCTTATTGTATTCCAATGCAAGCCCAATCCAAAACTCCAGTTTCTTTTTTGTATTCA
>JANPAP010000566.1:0-4989 GCA_031429975.1 Chitinophagaceae bacterium | reverse complement strand
AAATGGATTGTATCCTCAGGCAAACCTGCATCTTTGTATTGTTTGGTAATTTCATTGGAGAGGATGGTACCAATTGTCCGATCTGTATTTTTTACATCAAATGCTGCAAATACTTTTTCTTTTATTTCTAATGACGGCCTTGCTGCTTCCAATAATTTCCAATCCAGCTGATTTTCCAATCCATGATCCTGATTTTCGGAATGAAACATACCGGTAATACTTGCATTGGGTTCTTTAAATAATATCGGCGACAAATCGAGCTTGCTGCACTTCCAATGGTCAATTATTTCTTTCGATTTTAAAACATCCACCTGCCCCACCATTTCGTTGATGGTTTTAAAACCCAGCTCAGCCATTATTTCTCTTAACTCCTGCGTTAAAAATTTAAAATAGTTTACCACATGCTCGGCATCACCGGTAAATCTTTTTCTTAATTCCGGATCCTGTGTTGCAATGCCAACCGGGCAAGTATTTAAATGACATTTCCGCATCATGATGCAACCCTCAACTACCAGCGCTGCTGTTGCTACGCCCCATTCTTCTGCACCCAATAATGTAGCAATGGCAATATCCCTTCCGGTTTTTAATTGCCCATCGGTTTGTACCACTACCCTGCTGCGTAATTTATTTTTTAATAAAGTTTGTTGCGTTTCTGCAAGGCCCAACTCCCAAGGCAATCCGGTATGTTTTACCGAGCTGATGGGTGATGCACCGGTTCCACCATCATGCCCTGCAATGAGGACCACATCAGCCTTTGCTTTTACCACACCGGCTGCAATGGTACCCACACCTGCCTTACTAACCAGCTTTACATTGATCCTTGCTTTGCGGTTGGCATTCTTCAAATCAAAAATTAATTGTGCCAAATCTTCAATGGAATAAATATCATGATGTGGTGGTGGAGAAATCAATCCAACACCCGGTGTAGCATGCCGCACTTTACCAATCCATTCATCCACTTTATGTCCGGGTAATTGCCCGCCCTCGCCAGGTTTTGCTCCCTGTGCCATTTTAATTTGCAATTCATCAGCCTCGGTTAGATACTGGCTCGTAACGCCAAATCTTGCTGATGCCACTTGCTTAATAGATGACCGCATGGAATCGCCATTAGGCAACAATTCATATCTTCTTTCATCCTCGCCGCCCTCGCCGGTATTGCTTTTTCCGCCAAGGCGGTTCATGGCAATAGCCAGTGTGGTATGGGCTTCCCAGGAGATGGAACCAAAACTCATGGCGCCTGTTGCAAACCGTTTATAAATATTTTCTGCAGGCTCTACTTCATCAATATTGATTGCAGGACGGCTGTAAGTAAACTCCAGCAAACTGCGAAGGGTAGCCGCTTTTTCACTTTGCTCATTTACCAGTTTTGAATATTTTTTAAATGTATTGTAATCATTCATCCTTGTACTGTATTGTAACAAGTGAATGGTTTGCGGATTGAACAAATGAAATTCGCCTTTGCGTTTCCATTGATAAATTCCGCCAACGGGCAATTGATTTTGCGGTATACTTTTTTTACTGAAAGCAAAATAATGTTTAGCCAAAGCTTCCTTTGCAATATCATCTAAACTGAGGCCCTGTATACGGCTGATGGCTCCTGTAAAATACCGGTCAACCACTTCCTGACCAATGCCGAGTATTTCAAAAATCTGTGCACCCTGATAAGATTGCAAAGTGGAAATACCCATTTTAGAAAACACTTTCAACAGCCCATCGCAAACTGCTTTGATATAATTTTTTCGCAAATCATTCCATTCCAAATCGGTTTGCAGCGATCCGTTATTTTTCATATTCCGGATAGAAGCCATTGCCAGATATGGATTGATTGCCGTTGCACCAAATGCAATGAGACAGGCAAAATGATGCACTTCCCAAACATCGCCGGCTTCAATTACCAAACCCACTTGCCCCCTTAATCCTTTTTTTATTAAATGATGATGTACGGCTGCTGTAGCCAGTAATGAAGGGATGGATGCATGATCGGAATCTACTGCCCGATCGCATAAAATAACTACTTCAAACCCGTCGTGGACGGCATCTTCAGCATAGCGGCATAATCTTTCCAAACCTCTTTGTAAGGCACCGGGTTTGCCATCTGCTAAAAAATAAGTCTGTAATGTTTTGGATTGAAAAATGCCAGTATCGATGCTGCGTAATTTTTCCAATTCGGTGCTGGTAAGTACAGGATGCTGCAATGCAACGGTATGACAATGCTCCGGACTTTCATCCAACAAATTGCCATTGTTGCCCACAAAAGATGCCAGGCTCATTACCAATTTTTCCCTGATAGGATCGATGGGTGGATTGGTAACCTGTGCAAACAATTGTTTAAAATACGAACATAAATGTTGGGGTTGATTGCTGAGTACAGCCAAGGGCACATCGGTTCCCATCGATCCAATTGGCTCTTTACCATCCAAAGCCATTGGCTTTAAAATGGTATCAATATCTTCGGTTGAATACCCAAATGCTTTTTGATATTTTAAAATGGATTGATCGGATAAATGGGTGAAGGCAACCCTTGGTTCATCCAATTCTTCCAATCTAATTTTATATTGATTTAACCAATCGCCATAAGGTTGCTGACTGCAAATTTCTTGTTTCAATTCTTCATCGCTGATAATTCTTCCCTTCTCCATATCAACCACAAACATTTTTCCAGGTTGAATTCTTCCTTTTTCTTTTATCAGTTTTTGATCGATCGGTAATACGCCGGTTTCGGATGCCATGATTACCCGGTCATCGGTGGTAACACAATACCTGCTGGGCCGAAGTCCGTTCCTGTCGAGGGTTGCGCCAATAATATTTCCATCAGTAAATGAAATGGATGCTGGCCCATCCCAAGGCTCCATCAGGGATGCATGAAATTCATAAAATGCTTTTTTTACAGGATCCATTGCATCGTTTCCATCCCATGCTTCGGGTATCAACATCATCATTACATGCGGTAAACTTCTGCCACAAAGCGTAAGCAATTCAATCATATTATCGAGACAAGCCGAATCACTTTGACCATTGCTGATAATTGGAATCAGCATTTCCATTTCTTCTTTACTAAAGTAGGGAGACGTAAAATTTTGCTCACTGGTTTTTAACCAATTTAAATTTCCCTGTACGGTATTGATCTCTCCATTATGGGCAATGTACCGGAAAGGTTGTGCCAGTTTCCAAGATGGAAAAGTATTGGTAGCAAAACGGGAATGCACCAAACCAAATGCACTCACCATTCTTTTGTTATTTAAATCGGGAAAATAATTCCGTACCTGCGAGCTGGTAAGCTGGCCTTTATAAATAATAATTTTTGGACTGATGGATGCAATATAAAAACCTACTGCATCTTTTTTTACCGTTTCATTAATGATATGCGTAACATATTTACGGAGCACAAATAACCTGCGTTCAAAAGCATCGGTCGTTTTTATTGCATCGGGCATTGCAATAAAAACCTGTTCCATTACCGGTTCTACACTTAATGCGGTTTCACCAATACCAGTTCTGTTAACCGGTACTTTTCGATAGGTTAAAATTTCCAATCCCATTTTTTCGGCAGCCCTGTTAAAAATTTCTTTGCACTCATCTCTCAGACGTTCATTTTTTGGAAAGAAAATAACGCCTACTGCATACTTACCAAATGCCGGTAAATGCACCCCGGATTTTACACATTCATCAAAGAAAAATTCATGTGGCATCTGTATTAAAATGCCTGCACCATCGCCGGTATTTTCTTCGCAACCACAGGCGCCCCGATGCTCCATGTTCTCTAAAATAGTGAGTGCATCTGTAATATGCTGGTGCGATTTATTACCCTTGATATTTGCTACAAAGCCAATACCACAGGCATCATGCTCGAACCTTGCATCGTACAATCCTTTAGTATTTTCTACTAATGTTTCATCCACATTTTTTCCAGCGTTCATTTCAATCATCATTAATAAATTTTCTCAAAATAATTATTTAATGTGCTTCATCCTTTCATCAAAAAAATTAAACCAGGTATCCAAAAGCATTGTCATCTTTTTTCAACTCGGTATAATTAATATGATATTGCTGCATATTTTTTAACAGCAATTCATAATCGGTTTTTGATTTTAATTCTACCCCCACCAATGCTGGTCCAGTTTCTTTGTTATGCTTTTGTATGTATTCAAAACGGGTGATGTCATCATCGGGTCCCAACACATGGTTTACAAATTCTTTTAAAGCACCGGGCCGTTGTGCAAACCTGATGAGGAAATAATGTTTCAACCCTTCGTATTGTAAGCTGCGTTCCTTTATTTCCTGCATGCGGTCGATGTCGTTATTGCTGCCGCTGATAATACAAACAACATTTTTACCTTTTATTTCTGCAGCAAAATCATCCAATGCGGCAATGCTTAAAGCACCGGCGGGTTCGGCAACAATCGCATCTTCGTTATACAATTTTAAAATAGTTGAGCATACTTTTCCTTCGGGAATCAAATGCATTTCATCCAACACATCTTTACAAATTGAAAAAGTAATATCACCCACACGCTTTACTGCTGCCCCATCCACAAACCCTTCTATCGACTCCAACAATACCGGCATACCTACTTCCAGTGCCGATTTCATTGAAGGAGCACCTTCTGGCTCCAAGCCGATTATTTTTGTTTTGGGTGAAAAGGTTTTGAAATAAGATCCTACGCCGGCACTTAATCCTCCCCCGCCAACCGGAATAAATAAGTAATCAATTGCTGATTGATCTTCCAGAATTTCCATTCCTACGGTTGACTGTCCTTCAATAATTTTATAATCATCAAAGGGAGGAATAAAAGTCAAATCATTTTCCTGTGTATATTTTTTTGCAGCAATGGCACAATCATCAAAAGTATCGCCGATAAGTTTTATTACAACATTACCATCACCAAACATCTCGGTTTGATTTACCTTTTGTTTGGGTGTAATAACGGGCATGAATACCACCCCTTTTACCTGCAGCTTTTTACAACTGTATGCAAAGCCCTGTGCATG
>JANPAP010000565.1:0-7584 GCA_031429975.1 Chitinophagaceae bacterium | reverse complement strand
GGGACGATCAGTTGGAGATGGATCTTACTATCGGCACTCATATCATCGGGCACGCTTACGGACCTCATCCTATCATCTATAAAAATCGCGAAGATGAAAAGCTGCATGTAAAAATGATGGAATGGGGCTGCATTCCATTTTATGTTACCGATGTAAAAGCATTTGCAATAAGCAGGGCTTATATGTTGAATGCCCGGAGTGAAAAAATACTCGACGATAAAAAAAGCTATTGGAATAAAATACGCAACAGGCGATGCCTGATTCCGGTAACAGGTTTTTTTGAACACCATAAAACTGCAACACTCAAAAAAAAAATTCCGTTTTTTATTCAGCTGCAACGACAACCCGTTTTCTTTTTACCAGGCCTCTATTCTGTAGCAGCCATTGCCGATAAAGAAACCGGCGAAGTCAATAACCTTTGGACCTTTACCATTATTACAAGAGCCGCCAACAGCTTGATGCAGCAAATTCACAACGATGGAAATAATGGTGGAAGAATGCCATTGTTGCTGCCATTTGAATCAGCAAAAAAATGGGTGGAAGCAGATTTAGAAGAAGCGGATTACAGAGCGATTTTAAATATTGAAATGCCTTCCAAACAACTACAACCTACAACGGTATTTAGTATCCGAACTAATAAACCCCGGCCAGATAATAAATTAAAAACAGACTTTTATTTTTACCCCGAACAGCTTGCTGTTGATATAAAATAGTTGCTGCTTTAAATCTTATCACAATGTCCCTTGCAGGAGACATTGCTGGAAGGTGATTTTTCGTAGAATATAGGGATACTCATAAAAAACTTATAAAATAATCTCCGGAAAACTACGTTACCTAAGGGTTCGCTATATTTGCTGTTTAAAATCAAATAGCACCCCCATTTAAAATTGTTTAATAATGAAAAAGCTGATTGTATTATCCCTTATTATTCTTACCGGCATCGTAATGCTAAGCTCATGCGGCCCCAGTAGAAGAGGAACCGGTTGTCCAATGACAGAAAACATCATCCATTAAATTTAGCCATCACAACAATAAACATGAATTGGATTGAATTGACAGCTCCTCAACAGTTAACAACCATTAAGGAGCATTCTAAACAAAAACCTCAGGTAATATTTAAACACAGTACCCGTTGCTCCATTAGTTCGGTTGCAAAAAACCGGCTGGAAAAAAGTACCGTTACAGATGGGGTAGATTTTTATTTTCTTGATTTAATTAAATACCGGGATATCAGCAACCAGATTGCAACTGATTTTTCGGTGTATCATGAATCTCCACAAATACTATTAATAAAAAATGGTGAATGCCTGTATGATGAAAGTCATTCGGGTATCAGTATGGATGAAATTAGCGAACAGGTTTTAAATAGTTAATTCAACACTAAGTTTTTAATTCAGCGGCAGCTCCTTTAGCCAATTTAACCATTTGCCAGTAAGGTGGATTGTAATGTTTTTGTTTTATAAATTGTTCAATTAAGAATTCAGTCTTCCATTTTACAACTTTATAAAGAGAAACAAATTCTTGATTTTTTAATGCCTGGGTAGCACTCATCCCCTCTGGTATCAACCCTGTTTTTCCAAAAGCATTTTTAATTTTACAGTACACTTTTACCAATCTTACAAAAGGCAATTGCCAGCTATTATATCGAATCTGCATTCCGCCATCTGCCTTTTCCAGTAAAGCATCCATCACTGCATTATCAATATGGTCCTTCAGCAAAGTTTCTGGATTACGCCATTCGGCAACTACAGCTAACTGGTTATCGTATTCCAGATCGGCAGGCATTTGCGTAACAAAATTTTCAACGCCAAAAGCGCTCAACCAATTTACAACACCCTGCGATGAAATTACGGAACTTGTTTTCCATAACTGAATACCCATTTGTTTGTAAGCATAAGAGCCAACTTCGGAACAAAACATGGCTGAAGTATCGTTAAAATTCATTTTAAAATCGTAAGGAATATGCCTTTTTTGTAATTGCTCAAATGCATATTTTGCTGCCAGATGCGGCAACATTAATTTTTGTTTTATTGCCTGTAAACCAGCGCTGGGCCTTAATACCATAAAACGCAATTTCTTATCACTGATATATTGTTGTGCCGAAGATATGGCTACGCCTTTTTCAATATGGGCTTCAATCAGGTAAGGGATATTTGTTTTTTCATCCACATAAATTAATGCCACATGGCTAAAATTTCCGGGATAATTATTACCTCTGGATATAAGTGCCGATACTTCTGCTCCACCCCTTGACAACAACAAATCGCCGCTATGCACTTTGATATTAAAGAGCTTTGTAAATGGCGCAGAAGAGGGTTCATCTGTAACCAACATTACAGGATCAAAAGGGATAGTAGCAGTTTGCAATAACACTTCTTCCGTTGCCGCTCTTATGCCATATAATATTTTATACAGACTGTTACGGGAAACCCTGTCATTCATATTCCATTGCCGGGATTGCAATTTTATTTGGTTGCGGATTTGATTATTTACTACCAGCAAATGATCTCTTTGCAATGGCCTTGCAGCAATTAATGATGCCAGTTTAAAATAATTATCAAGCAATTCATCAAGGCTTGAATTGGATGGATTTAATTTATCTGAAGCAATTGTTTTTAATAACTGTTCTTCTTTTATAAAAAGTAATTGAATGGTTGAATCGACCTCATTTGAATGCAACTTCTTTGCAGCAGTAAAATTATTTTCAAGAATTTGCCAGGCTGCATCATTGTTCCATGCAAATGGTGCTGCATTCATTTTTATGATTGTTTTGTTTTGAAAATCTGGAATCATCAAAACAAAATATGAAACAAGCAAAATCAACAATAATTTTATAATGTGCTTTTTATTTTTCAGCATGTTTCAAATTTAAAATTACCGGTAATTAAAAATTTATAATTGATTCATAAAAAATATCAGTCAATCACTGTTACCCTGTTGATCATAAAACTAATTCCCAATCCCAAAAAAGCAATTACCATAAATGAATATTGCAATCCGGCTAACTCGGCAATATATCCTATTAAAGGAGGCCCCATTAAAAATCCTAAAAAGCCAATACCCGAGACGGTTGCAATGGCAATGCCACTGGCAACATTAGTAGCTTTTCCTGCAGTACTGTACAGCAACGGAACAATGCTGCTTACGCCAAATCCAACAATTAAAAAACCGATTGTTGCAGCAACAATATTGGGCAATACAACCGCTAGCATCATTCCAAAAAAAATTAAAACGCCACTCAGTTGTACCATCTTTTTTCTTCCAAAACGTTGTGCAAGTTGGTCGCCCATAAATCGGCCGGTGGCCATCATTATCATAAAAGATGCATATCCCAACGATACCATCGAGCCCTCTGCTTTTACAACTTGTTTAAAATAAACACCACTCCAGTCGAACATGCAACCTTCGCAACTCAGGCAACAAAATGCAATGATACCCAGTTGCAACATCAAGCCATGAGGCCTGCGCATTTGCCTGAAAGATGCTGCAGACCTGCTTTTGGGCGTATGCATCAAAAACCGGTTAAACAACAGCATCATACTGATTGCAAAAATTGCAACCGTTACAAAATGTGCAAATGGAAAAATAGTAAACCGCATCATCAGGGCTCCAATAACTGCACCGGTAAACCCGGCTGTGCTCCATACGCCATGAAATGTAGACATGATTGTACGCCCAAACAATGCCTCGGCATTTACTGCCTGGGTATTTACAGAAATATTACAGAGGTTACCAAATACACCAAACAAAAACAAACAACCGGCCAGTTGCCAAGGTGTTTTTACCAAACCGATACTGATTAATATTAAGGAATAGCCAACCATTGCAATTCGCAAAACCTGTTTGCTGCCAAACCGGGTTACAGCCCTGCCGCTAAAAGGCATGGTAAGTAATTGGCCGCAGGGCAATGCCAGTAAAATACTACCTAGGGCTGCTTCGCTTAAATGCAATGCCGATTTGATATCCGGAATTCGGCTTGCCCAACTGGCAAAACTAAGGCCCTGACAAAAAAAGAAAACCGAAACCGCAATGCGGATTTGTAATTTAGAATGAAGCGGTGAAGTTGTAGTTTGTATCAATAAAAAAATTTAAAGCCAAAATTAATTTTTATAAATAATAAACCCATTTGTTTTTAACGTGGTATTGCCCATTAATAATTTTGCTGCCGGTGGTAGTACCATCTTTTTTTGGGAACCAAAATTTATTGCCACCGTAATTTTTTCTTTTTTGTATGATCGGGTAAATACAAGCTGCTCATTTTTATATTCCATCAAATCATAGCTTCCATATTGCAGCACCGCTTCTTTATTTCTCAATGCAATTATCTGTTTATAAATATTGAGAATTGAATTTGGATTTTTTGATAAATCCGCTACATTAATTTCTCTGTAATCCGCATTTATTTTTATCCAGGATGCAGCATTTGAAAACCCAGCGAAAGCATTTCCATTCCACTGCATCGGGCTTCTTGATTTATCCCGGTTGCTGTTATTTCCGGCAAGCATGGCTTCCGCAGAATCTTTACCTGCGGCTAACGCAAGTTGGAAATTTGTTTTACCCTGTATGTCTTTTATCTCATTAAAACTGCTGGCAATAATATTATGCATTCCAATTTCTTCTCCATAATAAATAAAAGGAACACCTTTAGCAGTTAACATCAGTGCGGCTAAAGCCATTGCCCTGTCTGGGTTTCCTGCTGCCAGCCGGTCAATCATCCTGGGCATATCATGACTGCCGAAAAATAAGGTGGGATAATTTTGCATGTTTTTTTCCATGCTTTGCAGCTCATCAAAAATGCGTTGACCGGAAAACGCTGCAATGCTTCCAAAATTAAAATTAAAAACAACATCCAATAATTCCGGCGACTGGTATTGCTTTAATACTTCAATTTTATCGCTGCCAATTTCACCAACAATAAACCGGTTTTCAAATTCATTTACAACCGATTTTATTTTTTTCATGGCAGCTTTCACGCCTGCCTGGTTGATGTCGTTCAGGTGCTCTTGCTTTCCATCCTTCATTGGATTATCGGAAGTGATTCCATCAGTAGTTAAAAAATTAATTACATCCAGTCTAAATCCATCAACGCCCAAATTCAACCAATAGCGAAGTACGGTTTGTATCTCTTCAACAACTTTGGGATTAGCCCAGTTGAGGTCGGCCATTCTGGTATCGAATTTATGATAGTAGTACTGATTGGTTACAGAATCTTTTTGCCAGGCAGTGCCGCCAAAAAACGATTCCCAATTATTGGGTTTGTCTTTCCAGATATAATAATCACGGTAAGGATTGTTGATGGATTTTCTTGACTCCTGAAACCATTTTGAATTGGTGGAAGTATGGTTAAACACCATATCCATGATAACTTTTATTCCTCTTTCATGTGCCGCAGTTACATAGATTTTAAAATCATCCATATTGCCATAAGTGCTGTCAATAGTGTAATAGCTGGCAACATCGTAACCATTATCCACTTTTGGAGATTGTAAAAAAGGCGTGAGCCAAATACCTTTTACGCCCAGCGTTTTCAGATAATCCAGTTTGGTTGTCATGCCTTTAAAATCGCCATAACCATCTCCATTGCTATCGGCATAACTGGGCATATATATTTCGTAAAACACGGTTTCTTTCCACCAGTTTTTTGCTGTGTTTTTTTCTTTGAGATTGCTGCTGCAATTATTAAACAGGAGGCAAGAAAAAATAATAGCTGATAAAAAATATATTTTGGTTTGAATTTTCATGAACTATTATTTTTCCAAATTGATTGAATGTTTACAAAAATTAAAAGTTTGAAAAACTATTAATACAACTGGATGTTTTTATTTTTTTTGTTGAACCTGATAATCCACCACAATGCCATCTACCAACATTTCATTTTCCTGATAAGTTGTTTTTCCATCTGAAGGAACTATTACAATAATTGCTGCATTTTGTGGAGCCAGTTTTATTTGTGTGGAAGCAGAAATATTCTTTGCAATAAAACTTCCGGTAACGGTATTATACAAATCAACTTTTTTATTTGGATCAATATTTATTGAAACCGTTTTTTCTGTTTTATAAGGATTGTAATACAAAAAAGAAGGCCATGCTTTATCATGATAAAAATCGGTTGCCAATAAATTCAGTTGCAATATTCCTTCAACATTTGTGTTGCGGATAATACTTCCAAATATGCCTACATGCCCACTGCCATACACACTGAATTGGGATTCCTGCGGATTTTTTCCGGGCACCCATAACGGGCCATCACCTTGTGCAATGGGCCCTTTTAAATTTACCGCATTGGGATAAGTTGATTTTTTAATCATCCCTTCATAACCAATTACGCCCTTGGTAACTGCTGCCAGTTCCGGAATAGTTTGATGATCGGCGGGCATATACTGCGGATAAAAAAAACGGGATGCATTGGCTGCATTCAACATCCATTTGCCAATGGCAGTTGCATAAGTTTGATTATACCTTACCAATGGAACCAGCGGCCAGGCTGCATCGTAGGTGTTCATCAAAAATCCATAACCGCCCCTGTCAACCGTACTTCCAACAATTCCTGATATGTCCATGCCATTCCAATTGCCTGTTAAAACACCCCAGCCTTCCCGGCAAATAGGCGTACCATCAAAACTCCAACCCAACATTTTATTGATGTCAAATTGTTTGTTTTGTTCTGCATTTATTCTTGCAGCCATATACGCACCAAAGGGCATCAACAATTCGTAAGTAGGATTTTTTGACTGGGCCTGCAGAGCAGTCAATGCATTGATTGCGCCTTTTAAATAGTTGGCATCGCCAAATTTTTTATAGGCTGCATACAATACCCAGGCATGCCCTGCTGCGGCATCGGGCTGGGCACAGATCTGATTTTTCATCGGCTTCATTTTACCATAATCAAAATACGACCAATCATAATTTCCATTTAAAACAGAATCGGCCTGGTAAAATTTATCGGCTATGCTTCGGGCAATTTCTGTAAAGCCCGGCTCATTGGGATACTGATTATAAATTGCATAAAACAAAACATTGGGGTAAACATCATACCACCAATCCCGGCCATAACCGCCACCCAATAAGGCAACTTCGGGGCAGGTATTATTCATCATAATATTCCAGCCGGTTTCTTTATTAAAATAATTTTTCAGCATCCCTACATAATTCAAACCCTGCTGATTGCTTTTATCAATACCCACCAATGAAGCCCCCAGCACAGCTCCCATGGTTGCAAGGGCTTCATGAAACATTCCCTTATTTGCGGTTCCCTGACGAACATCGCCAACGGCTGTGTACAACCCTACAACATTTTGAGGATAATTTTTTTTGCTGCTGTCTATCCAAATCATTGGCCAGAATTTACCGCTGGCATTAAAATCATAAATGGTACTGTCGAATGTAAGCGCCAGTATTTGATAGTCAATTATTTTTAAGGGTGCCGGCAAGTCGGGCATCTGATTAACCCGGCTGATAGGCTGTTGTTTTACAGGAATGCCTTCCTGCGTTTTACAGGATGTAAAAAACAAACAGCAAAAAATAATTTTATAAATAGTATTCATATTTTTTACTCTTTCGATTATTAATTTTTTAATTTTTAAT
>JANPAP010000564.1:0-9462 GCA_031429975.1 Chitinophagaceae bacterium | reverse complement strand
TCATCAACCGGGTTTATAGGTTGTGGGATATCGGTTGAATTCAATTCTTTTTGGCAACCGATAAAAAATAATAATGCAATTGAAACACTAAAAAATCCCAATACTTTTTTCATAAAAAATTTCATTATTAGGCACAAATATATAGTAAATATTTGTTCTATTAATTCAGGTTATTAAAAATTATTCTGACTCGTCCTAAAATAAGTTTACAGGTTAGATAATAAATCCTGATTAGGTCGGAGAAGAGACAAAAAAATTATAAAGGGCTTTCACTCCGAGGTCGGTGTCTTCACCGACCTTTGTCACCTTGGTTTGACTGACTCGTCTTAAAATAAGTTTACAGGTTAGATAATTAATCCTGATTAGGTTGGAGAAGAGACAAAAATATTATAAAGGGCTTTTCAGAATCATTTTTTTAATTAATGAAACTTGCCCTAAATGATAATAACTGTGTTCAATAACGCCTTCTATGTTTCGTAAATAGCTGCCATATTTTTCGTCAACAAAAGGTTGATCTAATAAATCTTCATCCATTTGCTCAACCTGTGTTGCAAATATTTCAGCGTTATTTAAAAAATCATTTACCAAATTACTCCAATCTTTTTCAGATGTTATTTCGGGCAGGTCAAAACTGTATCGGTCGCTGATTTCGAGCTTTCCATTTTCAAAAACATTTATTAGTCCAACTAAATAATAGTTGACATGAAATGTTAGTAATGCAATGGTATTTAAATTGCCAACTTGTTGAGTTGCTTCTTGCCAATTGATACTTAATACTTGTTCTTTAAAGTTTGTATTAGCAATCCATTTTCCATTGAGTAAAACTTCCCGTAGCCGGTTGGCAATAAATTGATTTCTTTTCATTGTGATAATTGATTTCAAATTTATTGGTGTTTTTTGCAGGAACGATATTATTGTAATAAAGAACTGAGTGGTAGTAAATTTAGTTGTATGCTTAATTGGTCAAGTTCATCAATAACCGATTGCGTAATTTTTATTCCATTTTCCATCCGCTCTTTTTCCATGGTCCTTTCCGGTTCGCCGGGGATAATTACTTTTTCAAATCCATCAACCGGTATGGCATTTTTAAAGCGTTGAATCCAATTGTCCATGTGGGTTTTAAAATCGGCAGCCGGCCTAAAAGCATCTATCCGCATGGCGCCAAAAAAATGGCCAATCCCTTCGCCGGGCATGTTTTCGGGCATGGCAATATAGGCAGGAAAAGGAGGAACCCACGGCCCATAATTAGCGCCACTTAAAATGGCCGAAAAAATATCTACAATACTTCCCAGCATGTATCCCTTGTGGCTGCCATGTTCTTTATCGCCTCCAAGCGGTAATAAAGCGCCGCTATTTTTTAAAGCATGTGCATCATTGCTGGCTGCTCCTTCTTTTGTTTGAACCCATCCGTTTGGAGTGCTTTCATTTTTGCGTTGCAATAATTCCAGTTTCCCGTTTGATGCGGTGGTGCTGGCAAAATCTGCAACAAATGCTGCTTCATTTCCGGCAGGTATGGCCACGGCAATGGGGTTGGTACCCAATAATTTTTCTTTGCAAAATGTGGGTGCCACCAGGGCCGATGCATTCGTCATGGCAATGCCAATCATATCATGCTCCAAAGCCAGCATTGCGTGATAACCGGCTATGCCAAAATGGTTGCTGTTTTTTACACTCACCCAACCCGTGCCCACATTTTTTGCTTTATCAATGGCTATCTGCATGGCGGCCGGAGCTGCTATCAAACCCAATCCTTTATCGGCATCAACAGTAGCTGTTGAAGGCGTTTCATGTACAATGCAAATGTTTGGATTTGCATTTACCCTGCCGGCTTCCCAAAGCCGTACATATCCACTCAGCCGGGCAATGCCATGGCTGTCTACTCCTCTTAAATCGGCCGACAGCAAGGCTTTTGCTGCAATGTTTGCATTGGCTTCGCTACTGCCAATTTGCAGAAAAATATTTTTTGTAAAGGAAAAAAGTTGTTGGTAAGTAAAAATATTTTTCATGCAGCAAAAATAAGTTTATTGGCTTTTAAAGTATTTTTAATAAGGATGAAAATAAGCTTCATTATGAAATTTATCCTGAGTTGCAAACTCAGGATAAATACTAGTAAAAATATTTTTCATGCAGCAAAAATAAGTTTATTGGTTTTAAAGTATTTTTAATAAGGATGAAAATAAGTTTCATTATGAAATTTATCCTGAGTTGCAAACTCAGGATAACTACAACAGCTTTCCTGAGTTTACAACTCAGGATCTAAATAATTTGAAATCTTAATTTTCAGTATACTAAGTTTGAAACTCAGTATTTTTTTGTAGGCTGGAAATATACTATTACTATAAAAATTCAAGCTTCAGCAATCCGCAATTTTTACCATTGTAATAATCCTTTGCACTGCTGTACAAATATTCTTCTGCCTTTTCTACAATACCGGCAGCTACAGGATTGTTATGAATGTAATTTATTTTTTGGTTTATAAAATCATCGCTAAACATTTCTTTTGGATGGTTTTCTTGCCGCCAAAATTGGTACTCTTTATTGCGGCTGTTTTGTTCACCAGCCAGTTTAAATATTTTCAACATCCAATCTTTTCTGCTTTCGCCCTGATGTTCCTGAATGGCTTTAATGATTTGTTTGCTGGTAAATTTTTTAAAATCTCTAAGTATATCACTGGGATTGTTTTCTGTTGCTGATATCACTAAATGCAAATGATTACTCATGATGCACCAACAATATAAAATCAACCCTTTTGAATGCTGGCAATACTTTATACTTTCTAATAAAATATCCCGGTATTCCTTTCTGGTAAATACATCCACCCATTCTGTTACAGCAAATGTTATAAAATGAATGGCTTCTTTGTTTCGTATTTTATAACCGGCATCACTCATTTTTTATTTTAAAAATAGCGCTTGCATCTATCATTTGCAAGCGCTGAATTTCAACTTTAATAAACAAGTTCTTAGTTGCAAACTTCAAAAAATAAGTCCTGAGTTGCAAACTTCAAAAAATAAGTCCTGAGTTGCAAACTCAGGACAGCTAATAAAATTGGTTGTTGCTGCTGTATTTAAAATTGCAGGTGCCTTACAGTTAGTCCGTCGTTTATTAATTGCTTTAAAGAATCGATGCCGATTTTTAAATGCCGCTCAACAAAAAGTGTAGTAACCTGTTTATCGCTTGCCTCCGTTTTTACACCTTCGGGTACCATCGGACTGTCACTAACGAGTAACAATGCCCCGGTAGAAATTTTGTTGTAAAAACCAACCGTAAAAATGGTGGCAGTTTCCATATCAATGGCATAAGCCCTAACTTTTTGCAGGTACTCTTTAAAAATTTCGTCATGCTCCCAAACACGGCGGTTGGTAGTGTATACCGTTCCGGTCCAGTAATCACATTCATAATCACGGATGGTAGTTGAAATAGCTTTCTGCAACATAAAAGAAGGCAGGGCCGGAACCTCCGGAGGAAAATAATCATTACTGGTACCCTCACCTCTGAGTGCTGCGATTGGTAAAATAAGATCACCAATTTTGTTACGCTTTTTTAATCCGCCGCACTTGCCTAAAAACAATACTGCTTTAGGTTTGATGGCACTTAACAAATCCATAATAGTGGCCGCAGTAGGGCTTCCCATTCCAAAATTAATGATGCTGATATTATCGGCAGTGGCACATTGCATGGGGCGGTCTTTGCCAATTACTTCTACATTATTCCATTGTGCAAACATTTCTACATAGTTCGAAAAGTTGGTAAGTAAAATGTACTGTCCAAAATTTTCCAGCTTTTCTCCGGTATAACGGGGTAACCAGTTTTGTACAATGTCGTCTTTTGTTTTCATTGTCTTCAGTTAGTTTTTTAATTGCTCAAATAATAATCTGATAATTTAAATTTTGTTAATCATCAAATCAGTTTCTTTGTGAAACTCAATAAAAGTACATCATTTTTTTTCTACCGATGCTGAAGATTGAATTTCCACCATATCAACCCAAAATAAAAAGAGTAAATGATAAGGACTTTATTTTTGATGAGGTTCGTAAACGCTGGGTACTGCTTACGCCAGAAGAGTGGGTGCGACAAAATTTTTTGCAGTATCTCATCTTTGTAAAAAAATATCCTGCATCATTAATTGCTGTTGAAAAACAAATTCGATTAAACGATTTAAAAAAGCGTTTTGATATTGTTGTATTCGATCAAAACAGCCAACCTTGGATGATTGTAGAATGTAAGGCAATGGATGTGCCGCTGGATAAAACTGTATTGGATCAGGTGCTTCGGTACAATGCTTCTCTGAGGGTACAATATCTGGTTATCACTAATGGTAGTTATTGCAAGGCTTTTATGGCAACGGATAGTAGCTTTAAAGAAATGGACGAATTTCCTGGGTAGAAAATTTCTTGTGTTCATAAAAAATGCATACTTTCAAAATACAAAACTTTCTATATGAAAAAAATAACTGCTTTACTTGCGTTAACAGGTTTGTTGTTGCTGCAGGCCTGTAAAAAAACGAGCAATACCGAATCCATCAATGCTCCCGAAATTATTCCGGCTGCCAGTATTGATGCTTTCATTAAACAAAAAATGCAGGCTAATAATAAATTTGAGTGGCAAGATGCCAGCGATGCCATGATATGGAGTGCATTGCAGCAATCTGATAAAATCTTATCGATAGGATATCAACCAACAGATGAAATTAATGTTGCAGATAGATTGGCCAATATCGATATTAATACTACAAAATGGAAAGCTGCAAAACTGCAGGTGCAGGAAATGATTTTGCAAACTGAAAAAAAGACAAGGCCATCAATAACTATTAATGAACTGGAAGAATGGGAAGAAAATGTATTGCCGGTAATGGATATCCGGGTAGAGAATTTTGAAACAGTAAAATTATTAAGAGCATCTAACCTTATCCGTTATGCCGAGCCTATGGGATACGAACCAAAAGGCGTAATTGGACGAGAAGGGGTTTTAAGCAGCAGCGGTTGCGGATACAATATTGCAGAATCAGGCTTAGTGGAAGGGGTGGATTTTACAACCATCAGCCCCAACACAAAACAATCCTGGAATTATGGGTATCACAATATTGCATCGGCCTGGACAAAAGCTACCGGTACCGGCATAAAAGTTTTTATTATTGATACCGGTTGCGAACTGGATCAGGAAAATTTGGGCAGCAGTTTTAATCAAGGAAATTCTGCTGGCCGAACTGTAGAAAAAATAGTAACGCTGCCTCGGTCTACATTTTTTGGAATACCAACAGGTCCTGTAGAATCAGCTGATGATGGTTGCGGACATGGAACCAGTATGGCTGGTGCTTGTGCTGCCCCAAGAGGTATTGATGGCGCAGCTTGTGGCATTGCATACAATTGCAATTTGGTAACCTGCCGTGCTGCAGCCGATGTTTATCTGGATGAAAGCCGTGAAGTAAAAGGTGCTGCTGATGCATATACCAATGCGGCTAACAGAAGCGATGTAAAAATCATCAGCATGAGTATGGGGAAAATAACCAGCAGTTCTCAATTAAGTGATGCTATAAAATATGCATATGGAAAAGGGAAGTTGATGTTTTGTGCAGCAGGAACTTCTTTTGGTTGGACAGCAGGTTGGTTTGGTGTGATCTTTCCGGGATATATGAGTGAGGTAAATGCAGTTACGGGAGTAAGGGATAATAATTTTAATAATAATTGCACCGATTGTCATCAGGGAGCCGAAACTGACTTTACTGTTGTGATGGAAAAAGCCAGTAACGAAAGGCATCCTATAACATTAGCCATGACGGGTGATGCACCTTCTACAGTTGGTGGTTCATCGGTTGCAACAGCATCTACTACTGGTATGGCAGCATTAATCTGGAGCAGGTTTCCTGCTTATACCCGGGATCAGGTTGTAAATAAAATGATACAGAACAGCAGTAATTATCCTGTAAAAAACAGTAATCTTGGATGGGGTAATGTAAATGTAAATACCGCAACTAATTAACCCGATTGTATAACATTTTAAAAGGCTATCAGTTTTGGTAGCCTTTTATTTTATAATTCTTTTCTTAATTCGCTGGCCGTTTTACTACTGCCATCATGGCTCCAACCGGGGGGCATAAAAAGATAATTGAGTTTGTTTTTAAAACTGGTTTTCTTTTTCAAATCTGCAGCTATACTTTGCCATTCGTGAAAAATTAATTTTACAGGATGCCGGGGATCATCCAATGGTTTAGTGAGGCCATATTTTATTGACTCACCCGGAATCTCTTCCTGAAAAGTACCAAAAAATTTATCCCATATAATTAAACACATGCCCATATTTTTATCGAGATAAACAATATTATTTGCATGATGTATCCGGTGATGGGATGGGCTTACAAAAATTAATTCAAACCAGGCGGGCATTTTTTTTACGGTTTGGGTGTGTACCAGTATGCCATAAATTTGGGTGATGGCATACATAAACACAATATCAGCCGGAGCAAAACCCAACCATGCCAATGGAATAAAATAAATAAAACGGTACAAAGGTTGTAAAACGGAGGATCGAAAACCGGTGGTTAAATTAAATTCTTCGGATGAATGATGGGTTACATGAACTGCCCAAAAAATGCGGCAATAGTGATCTACCCGATGCTCTATGTAATAAATAATATCTTCTGCAATAAATAATAACAACCAATAAATAATGGGATGTTCTTTAAACTGAAAAAGCTGATGATTGTAAAACCACTGCAGAATTATAAAAAGATAAATGCCCCTGAACAACAAATCGATGCCGGCATTTAATGCCGATAAATAAATGTTGATGAGTGTTTCTTTAAAACTATAATACTTTTTTAAATGAAAATGGCTGAAGAGAATTTCAGCCAAAATTACAAATGTGTAAACAGGTGCCGATAGGGCAATAAATGTATTTTCATTTAACTCAAAAGGCATATCAATATTTTGTATAAAAAATTGGCGGCCTTACACTACCATTATTTCTTTTTCTTTTGCTTCCAAATGTTTTTCAATCAGGCTGATAAATTTATTGGTAAACTCCTGTACTTCGGCTTCCGCATCCTTGGCGGTATCTTCGCTGAGTCCGTCTTTTTGTAATTTTTTTATTTGTTCAATACTATCTCTGCGGATATTTCGGATTGAAACCTTTGCATTTTCACCTTCTCCATTACATCTTCTCACTAATTCTTTTCTTCTTTCTTCGGTAAGTGGGGGCAAAAACAGGCGGATAAAATTGCCGTCATTTTGAGGATTGATACCAATATTGCTGGCAATGATGGCTCTTTCAATTGGCTGTAACATATTTTTTTCCCAAGGTTGTACCGAAATAGTACGGGCATCTAATGCAGAAATATTGGCAACCTGCGATATCAATGTTGGTGAACCGTAATAATCAACTACAATTCCATCCAACATATTAGGATTGGCTTTACCAGCCCTGATTTTTACCAGTTCCGATTCCAGGTGTTCGATCGCTTTATTCATAGTGCCATCGGTATCCATTTTTATCAATTCTAATTCTTCTGACATAGTATTGTGTGTTAAGTGTTGCAAAACTAAAGAAAAGAACAATATACCAGCCAATTATCCCTTTCAAAAGATAAAAGCTGCAATTGTATTTATGGATTGGGAGAAATATTAATCTACTTCAATTACCTCGGGAGTAAGCGCCAAAATTTTATGTGCCTTAATTAGTTTTTCTTCCTGAAACAAATTGGTTCCAGTTTTTATTTTACTCTTAGGACGGCTGTAGAATATTACTGCTATCAATGAAATAGCTATTGATAATAAAATACCAATAACCATTGTAGTGCCTAAATTACGAAGCGATACTGTTAAAATGATAAATCCAATATTAGCTCCTACACAGAGCATCGTAACTTTTTTATGGCTAAATCCAAGTTCTAATAAAAAGTGATGAACATGTGTACGATCCGGGCTAAAAGGAGAGCGACGGTCTAAAATACGTAAACTGAAAACTCTTAAAGTATCAAATAATGGAACCATTAAAATGGCAAAACCTATAGCAGGAGAAGCTTCCAGTGGAAGTGCAGTGCCCGGTGAACCTGCAATATTTATAAACTTAATCACCATAATTGAATTGATTAATCCAATTAATAGTGATCCTGTATCGCCCATAAATATTTTTGCCGGCGAAAAATTATAAATCAAAAATCCAATCAGGCTGCCTGCAAGGGCAAAGGCCATTACAGCATACATTATTTGATCAATGTAAAAGAAATAGCTTCCAAAAACCAAGGCGGTTACCAATCCTAAACTACCAGCTAATCCATCAACCCCATCAATTAAATTAAATGAATTGGTAATTACAATAATTGTAAATAAGGTAAAAACGATACTGGCCATTTGAGGTAATGGGCCAATTCCCAAAAAGCCATGCATATTGGTAAGTTGTACACCACCAAATTTAATAATGATTCCTGCTGCTATTAATTGACCAATAAATTTTTTGGCGGCTGATAAAACAAGGATATCATCTTTAATACCTAAAAAGAAAATTACAATTGAAGCGGCTACAAAGTATTGCAATTCAGGGTTTCCAACAGGCACGCCTAATAAAGTAGCCAAAATAAAACCTGCAAAAATGCCCAATCCTCCTAAAGTGGGGATTACCATTTTATGAACTTTACGTTCATCCGGCTCATCAAACATCTTCTTTTGCCTTGCAACCTGAATAATAACAGGTATTGCAAAAAAAGTTATTAAAAAAGATAAAGCACCACTTAATATTATGTTCTCCATGCCTGGGGATAATTAATAAATTTACAAATAGTTAGTTTTTACGGGTACTTTGGGCATTACATAAGAATTCTGCAATGCAACATAGGTAAATTAGGCCGGTTTTTAAAATTTAAAACTAAAAATTACACTATAAAATTTAATTAGGCCGCTGTTTTATTAAATCTGTAACGACAGAAATAAAAACTTATTACAATGTAATTGGTCAAATTTTTTTTTCACTTTGTAGTTGTACTGAATTAAAGTAGGTTTGCCCCACAAAATTTAAAAAAATGAGTGATTTAAAAGCGATAGCTAACCAGGTTAGAAGGGATATTGTAAGAATGGTGCATGGGGTTCAAAGCGGACACCCGGGTGGATCATTGGGCTGTGCAGATTTTTTAACAGCATTGTATTTTGATATAATGAAGCATGATCCAAATTTTAATATGGATGGAAAAGGAGAAGACCTCTTTTTTTTAAGTAACGGGCATATTTCACCATTATTTTATAGTGTTTTATCAAGAAGTGGTTATTTTCCTTCAAATGAATTAGGAACTTTCAGAAAATTAAACAGCCGTTTACAGGGCCACCCTACCACTCACGAAAATTTACCTGGAGTGAGAATTGCAAGTGGATCGCTGGGGCAAGGAATGAGCGTTGCATTGGGAGCAGCCCTTGCAAAAAAAATGAACCAGGACGACCGGATGGTATATTCATTGCATGGTGATGGGGAATTGGA
>JANPAP010000563.1:0-3541 GCA_031429975.1 Chitinophagaceae bacterium | reverse complement strand
CCAGTACATCCTTGGCCCTCATGCCAAGCCTAGAAGTGTAAAACGGGAAAGTAGGCTCTTCTTCTGCTGCAACTCTAATACCCAATTTAAAGGAACCCTTTACCCCTTTGTAGGCTTTTAGTTCTTCCTTATTATCAAGTATGGGAATTACATTTTTAAACCCGGTATTTAATAATCTGGAAATCCGGCTGGTATAAGGTTTTTGTTTATACCCATTACAGATAATGAAAGTTTCTTTATTAATTTTTCTTCGGGCATACAGCTTATTTACAATATCAATATCATAAGCGTACGATGTTTCCAGATGGATATTATGTTTTAAAGTTTCCTCTACAATAAATGAAAAGTGCGAACTTTTGGTGCAATAACAATAATTGTATTTTCCCTCGTACTTATGTTTTTTAAAAGCAGTTTCAAACATTTTTTTTGCCTTCTCAATCTGCATCCCAATTTTGGGCAAATAAGTAAGCTTTAATGGAGTGCCATATTTATCAATCAGTGCTTTTATATCCTGACCATTATATTGCAAATAATCATTTTCAACTTTAAAATCTTCTTGAGGAAAATTAAAAGTCTGGTTTACCAGGTCGGAATAAGAATTATTTAAGGTGTTCATTTAAAAAATATTGCTTTTTTAATTATCTGCAAATGTAACAGATTGAAAAATTTATAGGGCTATTTTTTTTTGATACAAAAAAGCCAGATATACAATTGTACATCCGGCTTTTTAATTATTTGTCAAAAACTTGAATTATTTAACTTGAGCAACAAGACTCTTAAAACTTTCAGGCTCATTCATTGCTAAATCTGCAAGCACCTTGCGGTTAATTTCAATATTTTTTACTGCTAACTTATGGATGAATTCGCTGTAGGTTAAGCCCTCGGCTCTAACTGCTGCATTAATACGTGCAATCCATAAAGTGCGGTATTCACGCTTTTTTAATTTACGGCCAACGTACGCATACGTTAAACCTTTTTCCATTACGTTTTTGGCAACGGTATATACATTTTTACGTTTACCGTAATATCCTTTTGCGGCTTTCAGTACTCTTTTCCTTCTGGCCCTAGATGCAACTGCATTTTTTGAACGTGGCATATCTTAATTTTTTTGAAATGTTAAAGTATAATTTGAATAAGGCTGATTATTTAGCCCCTCATACGTAATAAACGTAATACAAATTGATGATTGGTAGGATGTACCAAACCATCTTTACGCATGCTACGCTTACGTTTTTTAGATTTCTTTGTTAAGATGTGACGTTTAAAGGGTTTTTGAAAGGTAATTAACCCGGTACCTGTAACTTTAAAACGCTTTTTTGCGCTTGAGTTTGTTTTTACTTTTGGCATTTGATAACTTATAATAGTTACTCCCTACTGGCGGGTTTCACTGGAAACCACTTTTTGAGCCTTGTGGGAAAATACCGAAAAAAATAAGATTCTTTTCGGGCGGCAAAACTAAGTTAAAAAATGTAAAAATCCGCATTCAAGCGGATTCTTTTTAAAAACAAGTATTCTTTTGCTCAAAAATTGTAAATATATTTTAGTTGCAAAAAATAAAATGGGAAGTTATTAGCTTCCCATTTTTTATTATTTGTCGGTTGATTTTGTTTTTTTCTGGCTCTTTGGTGCAAACATTACCAACATTCTTTTGCCTTCCATTTTAGGCATTCCTTCTAATGCACCTACATCTTTAAGCCTGTCGGCAAACTTTAATAATAACAGTTCGCCTCTTTCTTTAAACATGATGGCTCTTCCTTTAAATTGAACATGCGCTTTTACTTTATTTCCTTCTAATAAAAACTTATGAGCATGTTTACATTTAAACTCAAAATCATGATCATCGGTATTAGGAGTAAACCGTACTTCTTTTACCTCACTGGTTTTTGATTTCGCTTTTTGTTCTTTCTTCTTTTTCTTTTCATCGTACAAAAATTTATTGTAATCGATGATTTTACAAACCGGCGGATTGGCGCCTGGAGAGATTTCTACCAGATCCAACTGCTGATCCTGAGCCAATTTTAATGCGTCGGAAAAAGAAAAAACACCCGGTTCAATATTTTCGCCTACTAACCTTACTTCGGGTACTCTTATCATGTTGTTAGTACGATGCTCTTGTTGTTGTTCTTTTCTGAAACGTGGATTAAATGCACCACGGGGAGATTTTGGAGGAAATGCCATTAATTAATTTTAGTTATAATTTTAGTTTTTGTTATGATTAAATACCTCAGTTTTTTGCTGAACATTTAGATTATTTATTTTTCAATAAAAGTAAAGATAAATATATTTCTTTATTTCGGTAACCAACGTAAAATATTAAGCAGTTACGCCTTTATTTTTTACTTCTTCGGCAATAACGGTAATAAAATCGTCAACCGATTGTACCCCTAAATCACCAACTCCTTGTTTTCTTACAGCTACTTTATTTTCATTCATTTCTTTTTCGCCAATTACTAACATATAGGGCACTTTTTCTAATTCGGTATCCCGTATTTTTTTGCCAATTTTTTCATTGCGGTCATCAACTTCTGAACGGATATCCGCATTTTTCAATAACTGTTTAACCGATTCGGCATAAGGAATAAATTTATCGCTGATGGGTAATAATTTTACCTGTGTAGGCGCCAACCATAGTGGAAACTTACCTGCACAATGCTCAATTAAAACCGCAATAAAACGCTCCATACTTCCAAATGGCGCCCTGTGAATCATTACAGGCCTGTGTTTGGCATTATCCTCACCAATATAAGTAAGTTCAAATCTCTCGGGTAAATTATAATCTACCTGTATGGTTCCCAATTGCCATTTACGGCCAATGGCATCCCTTACCATAAAATCTAATTTAGGGCCATAAAATGCGGCTTCGCCATATTCTATAACGGTATTCAAACCTTTTTCTTCGGCAGCTTCAATGATAGACTGCTCCGCTAAGTTCCAATTTTCATCAGAGCCAATATATTTTGAACGATCCACTTTATCCCTGAGAGAAATTTGAGCTGTATAATCTGTAAAGCTTAAAGAATGGAAAACATACAATACCAGATCAATTACTTTTTTAAATTCTTCTTTTACCTGATTGGGCATACAAAACAAATGAGCGTCATCCTGGGTAAATCCTCTCACCCTGGTAAGTCCATGTAATTCGCCATGTTGCTCATAACGATATACAGTTCCAAATTCGGCTAGGCGTAATGGTAAGTCTTTATAACTACGGGGAGATGTTTTATAAATTTCGCAGTGATGCGGACAATTCATCGGCTTTAAAAAAAACTCCTCTCCCTCCTGTGGTGTTTTTATTGGCTGAAAACTATCCTTACCATATTTTTCGTAATGGCCTGAAGTAACATATAAATTTTTATGCCCGATATGTGGTGTAATAACCGGCAAGTAACCACTTTCAATCTGGGCTTTTTGCAGAAATTGCTGCAATCTTTCTCTCAACATGGCTCCTTTGGGTAACCACAAAGGCAGGCCCATCCCCACTTTCTCCGAAAAGGAAAATAATTCCAACTCCTTTCCCAATTTACGGTGATCTCTTTTTTTA
>JANPAP010000562.1:0-3639 GCA_031429975.1 Chitinophagaceae bacterium | reverse complement strand
TAAAGGTTGATTTACCAACGCCGGAATGACCGCTTAATAAAGTGGTTTTATTGGTAAGCAATTCTTTCACTTCTGCTACCCCTTCATTTTTTTCGATACTCATGCCCATCACTTTGTAGCCAATGGCTTCATAAATATCTTTTACTTCAGCAAATTTTTCCAGTTCTTTTTCCCCATACAAATCCGATTTATTAAAAACAATGATGGATGGAATATGATACGCTTCGGAGGTAATCAAAAACCGGTCGATAAAACCCTGAGAGGTTTTAGGATCTTTTAGTGTTGCAAACAACAACGACTGATCGAGATTGGCAGCAATAATATGATGCTGATTTTTATTGTGGGGTGATATACGGGTGATATAATTTCTACGATCGCCAATACCAGTAATGGTTACCGTGCCTTCACCTTCGTTTTCCATTTCAATAACCACTTCATCGCCTACTGCAATGGGGTTGGTAGATTTTATTCCTTTAATTTTAAATTTACCTTTTATTCGGGCATTAAAAAATTGGCCCGTTTCAGATTTTACGCTGTACCAGCTTCCGGTACTTTTATAAACTGTTGCCTTCATTGCCTGCAAGATACTCAAGGAAATTTTCTTAATACTGTAAAACGTAACAACAATTCCATAAACAACAGGCTCAATGCAATTATTACAAACGGAAAAAACTTTTCGGTAAACCGGGTAAGGGTAGCAATTTCAACTTTTGATTTCTCCAGCACATCAATTTCTTTATAAATATTTTCGAGGCTGAGATTATCTTTTGCCCTGAAATATTTGCCCCCGGTTTCGCCGGCAATGGCCTGCAATAATTTTTCATCAATACTTACCCGCTGCTGTTGCATGATAACCCCAAATTCTGTTTTAATGGGAAAAGGTGCATACCCATCTGTGCCTACTCCAATGGTGTACACTTTTATGCCAAATACTTTTGCAATTTCTTTTGCATTGTCGGGCCCAATCAGTCCACCATTATTTTCTCCATCGGTTAATAAAATAACCACTTTCGATTTTGTTTTGCTGGCACGCAAACGATCTACACTGGTTGACAGTCCATCGCCAATGGCAGTACCATCTTCCAGCAATCCGTTGCGGATACTTTCTACTGCCGATTTCAAAACAGCTTTATCAGTTGTCAGCGGACATTGTGTAAAACTCTCACCCGAAAAAATTACAATTGCAATCCGGTCTGTAAGGCGGCGATCAATAAAATCGATGGCTACTTTTTTGGCTGCCCCCATACGGTTGGGTGTAAAATCCTGCGCCGTCATACTGCCACTAACGTCGATGCACAGCACAATATCAACACCCTCGCCTTCGGCTCTTTGTTCTTCTGTCTTTTCCCGGGGTCTTGCAAGGGCAATTATTAAAAATACAATTGCCAGTAACCGTAGTATAAATGGAAAGTGAATTAACAGTGATTTCCAACTGCTTAATCCAGCAAGATTTTTAATGGACGAAATTTTAAATCCTGCTTTAATTTGAGCGCCCTTAAAAATATACCAGCCAATTAATACGGGGATAATCAGCAACAAAAAAAATGCAGCCGGCATGCCAAATTGAATGGTATGGAAATAATCGAATATCAAGATTGAGCAGATTTATTTGTAATGATTGTTTCTATTTTACTAATGGTTTGTTGCATACCTAAAATGCAATTTTCATTTTCGGATAGATCAGGAATATACTTTGCAAATTTTACAGCATCGCTGTAACGCAGTACAGCGGCAAGTTTCGAAAGGTCTTCTCTTTCAATTCCAATTTCATTTATAGTAATCAATAAATCGGAACTGGTTTTGCTGAAACAATCCTTGCTGCTGGTTACAGATACATATTTCTTTAAAATTTCGGGAAGCTTTGAGTAAAAATGCTTTACTGATATGGCGGTTGAAACATCTTGCTGGCGGAGCTTTTCCAATGCCGCCATGGCTTCTTCAAGTGCAGTTTTGGAATTGTTGTTTGATGAACCTGCATGCTTGTTTTTATTATGAAAAAACCACCAGTAAACAACCGCTATTACTCCTATAAATATTAATCCGCCAAAAATCCAATACCAAATTGGAAAAGGAATTTTTACCGCAATGATTGGTTTAATGGGCCGCAATGCTGTGCTGCTGTCTGTTTGATAAGATACAGTAATAGTTACCGAATCGGTAAACATATTAAAGCTGGTATCGTCTTTAAGTGGATTTAAAAAAACATAAAAAGAAGGTAACACCCAAGTGCCCGAATCGAAACTTGTAAAAGTAAATTGCTGCGAAATACTGGTTAGTTTTTGATTGGTAAATACAGAATCGATTTTTGATTTTTTGATAATTTCAAAATGTTGCAACGTATCGGGCAGTGCCATCCATTTAATAAAATAATCTTCCGGCGGGATGCTTGCATTTACTTTAAGAATAAATTGTTCGCCAATAAGAATATTTTTTTTATCTACAGCAGTAACCAATTTTGGTTGAGCATGCATCCACAAAAAACTGCCCAGGCAAAGCAACAGTAACAATTCCGATTTCTTATTCAGTGTTTGCATTTTTAATTTTCCGGTTGCCGTTTAGGTCTAGTATCTTTTTATAAAAAACTGTTCCAAAATTTTTACATAATCTTCATCGGTACGAATGTGTAACAAATCGGCACCGGCTTTTTTAAAATAGTTTTTGCAATTTTCGCTCTGGCTGATAAACTGTTGCTGGTATTGGTATTGCAGATTTTTATTGCTACTGTCAATCCATTTTTTTTGGCCCGTTTCAAGATCTTCCAATTGCAATAATCCGGCATCGGGCAGCTCCATATCCATTTTATCATAAATCTTCAAACCAATTACATCGTGCCTTCCTGCAATAACCCTTAAATTATTTTCAAACTGAACATCAGTAAAATCGCTTAATAAAAATGCGATACTTTTTTGATGGGTAGTTCGGTTAAAAAATTTGAGGGCTTCATCCATATTGGTACTGTTGCCGGCAGGCTCAACCCCAAGTAACTCCCTAACAATATACAGCGCATGTTTCCTCCCTTTTTTGGGGGGAATATATTTTTCTATTTTATCATTAAAAAAAATGGCGCCTATTTTATCATTGTTACTTACAGCACTAAAAGACAATACTGCACTGATTTCTGCAATGAGATCTTTTTTGCGATGCTGCACTGTTCCAAATAAATTACTGGCACTGATATCTATCAACAAAAAAACGGTTAACTCCCTTTCCTCTTCAAACACTTTGCTGAATGGATGACTGAATCTTGCACTTACATTCCAATCTATAAACCTTACATCATCACCTGCAGCATATTCTCTTACTTCTCTAAAACTCATTCCTTTTCCTTTAAATGCCGAATGGTATTCGCCGGTAAATAAATGATTGGTGAGCTTTTTACTTTTTATTTCAAGCTCCCGAACTTTTTGCATGATGGAAGCCCCTACAGCCCCCTCCAACTCCCCCGGTGGGGGAGAGAATAAAGGCAGGGGTTTGTTTTTTATGGTCTCTTTATTTTTCAGAATTTATTATTTTATTTCTCCGTTCTAATAAAAAATTAAAACCTCATTAAATTAATAACCCAATTCCCCCTTCGGGGGCTAGGGGGCTTTTTATGGTCTCTTTATTTTTCAGAATTTATTATTTTATTTCTCCGTTCTA
>JANPAP010000561.1:0-4157 GCA_031429975.1 Chitinophagaceae bacterium | reverse complement strand
GAAGAAACAGCAGCCGTATTTGCTATTATCAAACATACCAATGTTTGTGGTATTGCAGTAAGGGCGGGTGTTTACGAGGCGTGGACTGCTGCATTGGCCGGTGATCCGGAAAGTGCATTTGGTGCAGTAATGGCTACCAATAAAACGGTTGATCTGCCTACAGCAACTGCTATTAATGAGTTGTTTTTTGAAGTGTTGATTGCCCCTGATTTTGATGTTGATGCGTTGGCATTATTACAAACAAAAAAGAACCGGATTTTATTAAAACAAAATCCAGGATATAAAATCCCAGCATCGCAAACAAAAACCGTTTTGAATGGTTTATTATCGCAACAAAACGACAGTGGTAATTTTACTGAATGGAAAGAAAGTGGCGGCAGAACAACTACCCCCAACGAAAAAGCCGATTTGATTTTTGGCAATCTGGTATGCAAGCATTTAAAAAGTAATGCCATCGCATTAATAAAAAATAAACAACTTATTGGCAAAGGATGCGGACAAACTTCCCGGATTGACGCATTGCGACAAGCAATTGATAAAGCCACCCAATTTAATTTTGATTTGCAAGATGCAGCATTGGCCAGCGATGCTTTTTTCCCTTTTGATGATTGCGTAAAAATTGCCCATGCAGCAGGTGTAAGCAGTTTTATACAACCCGGCGGATCCATACGTGACAAGGATTCTATTCAATATTGTAAAGAAAATAATCTTGCAATGGTTGTAACCGGGCTTCGTCATTTTAAACATTAAATTAAATTTTTAGCATTGAGTCAACCTGTAAATAGATCGGCCGGATACGCTGCTTTAGGCATTACAAGTTTTGTTTGGGGTACCACCTGGGTAGCCAGCAAAATTGGAGTATCGGTAATGCATGCTTTTCAAATGGCAGCCATCCGGCAATTTTTGGGTGGCATTTGCTTTGTGCTTTTTTTCATGTTGTATAAAAAATTACCGCTTCCAAATTTTAAACAATTTGCATTACTACTGCTCATGTCTTTGCTGATGTTTGTTGGCGCAAACGGTTTAAGTACCTGGAGTTTAAATTATATTCCAACCGGCATGAGTTCTTTGGTGGGTGCATTGTATCCCTTAAGTGTTGTAATTATTGAAATGGTTTTTTTTAGAAGCCGCAATACTTCCATCCTCACTTTTGTTGGATTGTTGTTAGGCATTGGCGGTACATTTATTGTTTTTTACGAAAACGCTTTTCACAATACACATCCCGGATTTTATTTTGGAGCAGCGCTTTCATTTGTTGCCATGTTTTGTTGGAGTATCGGCACCATTATCATTGCAAAAAATAAATTAAAAATCAATCCTTATTATGCCATTGGATGGCAAATGCTCATCAGCGCATTTATTTTATATTTTATTGCCTTGGCAACAAAAGCAACGGTTCCATTAAATACCATTCCGCTTAAAGGTTGGCTGGTACTGGCTTACCTGGTAATTGCCGGATCGTTGGTAAGTTTTGTTGCCTTTGTTTATTCTATGAAAAAATTACCGGCAGCTATATTTTCTTTATACGCTTATTTTAATCCGCTGGTAGCAATGGTTGTAGCGGCAATTGTTTTAAAAGAAAAACTTACGCTTAATATTTTGTGGGGCGCTATTGTTACCTTGATTGGTGTGTTTTTAGTAAACTACAGTATCCGAAAAAGTCAGGCTAAAATTATTGTTGAACCAGAGTTATGAATTTTTCATAACAATCTTTCCATCCTTCAAATTGCGGATCGGTGCCTAAAAAATTATTGTGCCAGATGGTGCAAAGCATTGTATTGAATTGTTTGCAACAATTATAATAATGCTGTAATTCTGTAAAACATGTTGCTGCATTTTGATGCTGTTCATAAAATGAGTTGGCATCCATAAAACAAAACGGATGAATTTTTAAATTACTGATTTCATTCTTTTCCAAATCGAACCAGTAAAACGAATTGCCTGTTGATGCCCTGAAACCATTGATACTGCCATATCCCATCGAATAGTCGTCTGTAATTCCTGCCTCCTGCAAACGCCGGTAACTGCTGGGTAAATGAAACCGGATATAGTGTTGTCTTGATAAATTCACATCCCGATCAATAACGGTTTCCATAATTTTCTTTTCCTGTTTCAACAATAAAAAATTATCGCCGCTTTGCCAGCTGGGATGAATGCCGATAGAATAGGTTGCTGCATGTTGTTGTAACAATTTTTTAATCGCCGTTTTATGTGGGAGAATATTTTTATCGTACTGCCCGTATTTTTGTGCCAGCAAAAAAAAGTAAACCGGTTGTAATTTATATTTTTCATGAATATGCTGCAGCCAATCATAAACATCAAAAGGATCTTTTTCTAAACCAGCTAAAACTTTTATTCGATTTACAGAAGGCGCTTTAATAAAGCCTCCAATATTTCTTAACAGGCCTTTATGTTTAAATGAATACGCCATGTCAATATCATAAGTGGGTAAAAAACTAAATGATTTATTCGTAATTATAAATGAGGGAAACTGTTGCTGTATCTTTTTTGCAAAATCAGCAATCCAACAATTGATTAAAGGAATTTGTAAAAATCCTTCTTTAAATGCAAGTGAGTTTTCATGTCCATATCGGCCATACGCATCCTGTTGATGCGGTAAATATTCTTCATAACGGCTCAGCAAATAAAAGCTGGCAGCAAAAATATCAAAATCATACTGATTAGCATTTTCATGTGATCCTGTTTTATAAAAAGCTTTGTAGCCCTTGCTTTCAAAGCATTCCACTTTTTGTGGGTTGATATCGGTTTCAAAAAGCAGGCTAACATTTTTTACCTGCAATTCATTAGTTGCAATTGATTGATTGCTGTAATTTATTTTAATGCCTTCGTGTAATTTAAATTTATCAGCATCACTGGTAATAACATAGCTGGTTTGTAACTGGTCTTTAAAAATAAAAGAGCAGCTGTATTCAAGTCTGGAACTGATGTGTGTTGAATAAATCAAAATCATGGCAACACAAATTATAAAAGATATATCATTACCGCTTTGAAAACTTTATTGTCCAGATTTATATAACTAACAATTAATTAAAATAAATAAAATCAGCTTTACGCATGATTGATTATTTTTGAAATAACAATTTTTAAACTGCATACAGTCATAAATATTTTGAACAGTAATTCAACCAAAAAAATATATTTTCTTTCCGACTTTCATTTGGGCGCTCCCAATGCAGTAACGAGTTTGCAGCGTGAAAAAACGATTGTGGCGTTTTTAGATTCAATAAAAGAGGATGCCGAAGAAGTATTTATCGTAGGTGATATATTTGATTTTTGGTTTGAATATAAAACCGTTGTGCCAAAGGGTTTTGTGCGATTGCTGGGTAAACTTGCTGAACTAAGTGACAACGGAATTGCACTGCATTTTTTTGTGGGTAACCACGATATGTGGATCCGGGATTATTTTCAAGAGGAATTAAACATGAAGGTTTATTTTGAACCCACGCATTTTAATTTGAATGGAAAAAAGTTTTTAATTGGCCATGGAGATGGACAGGGCCCGGGGGATCATTCGTACAAATTTTTAAAAAAGATTTTTAGAAGCCCGGTTTGCCAATGGCTTTTCGGAATGATTCCGCCTTCTATAGGGATGGGCCTTGCCAATTATTTTTCAAGAAGAAGCCGGCAGGCAGAATCGGGACATGAAGAAAAATTTTTGGGCGAAGAAAATGAATGGCTTATTACTTATTGCAAAGAAGTGTTGCAACAAGAGCATTTTGATTATTTTATTTTTGGCCACCGCCATTTACCCATCGATTTTACTTTAAACAGCAATAGTCGTTACATCAATCTTGGTGAATGGATCAACTTTAACAGCTATGCTTTTTTTGATGGCAACAACTGTACACTAACCAATTTTAAAAAATGAGGCGTACAAAAAAAATAGCAGTTTTTTGTTTTATAATCAGCCTGTGTTTTGTGCAATCATTTGCTCAAAAAGATTCTTTATTAAAATTTGAAAAATTTATTCCGGGTGAATTTTCTTATTTCAATATCGATAACCTGGATAATATTTATCTGGTAAGTAACAACAATCAATTAAAAAAATTAAACGGCAAAGGCGATTCGGTGGGTATTTTTAACGATGTTCGCAAGTATGGAAAACTTTTTTCCATCGATGTTACCAATCCATTAAA
>JANPAP010000560.1:0-3365 GCA_031429975.1 Chitinophagaceae bacterium | reverse complement strand
CAATGTTGCAAATGTAAGCACTTTTAATTATTGCTAAAAACATCTTTGGCAAGCGGATGTTAATAACAATAAAAGGGAGAATGCACTGCACTCTCCCTTTCATAATATGAATCTGGTTATTTATTTATTGTTACCCATTTTTGCCTCAATGCTTAGCGTAGCATGTGGTACTGCACGTAACCGAGCTTTATCTATTAACCGTCCGGTTACCCTGCAAATACCATAAGTTTTATTTTCAATCCGCATTATTGCTTTTTCTAAATGATCAATAAAAGTAATCTGGCGGCTGGCCATCTGACTTAACTGCTCTCTTTCCATACTTAAACCGCCATCTTCCATAGTCATATAACGATTATCCCCTTCATCGCCACCCATTTCATCTTTACGGGTAATTAAACCTTGCAAATAAGAAAGTTCTTTTTTGGCTGCTTCCAATTTACGTTGGATCAATTCCTTAAATTCTGAAAGTTCATTATCACTATACCGTTGAGAAGGAGCTCCCGGATCAAGCTGTGCTTTATCTAAAACCGATTTTGTAAATTCTGGTTGATATTTACGAACAGTTTTAGTAGATATTTTTGGTATAACTACAGGTTTTGGAGCAACTGCTTTTACTTCCTTAGCTTTCACAACGACTGTTTTTTCAGGCGCTTTCTTACTTTCTTCTTTTTTACTCATAATTTTTTGAACAGGTTTTACAGCTATTTTCCCATTTGATTTAACAGGAGCTGTGATTTTTTTAGCAGATGCTGCTTTTTTAATAATTACTACTTTTTTAGCAACAGGTTTAGTAGCTTTTTTAATAATTACTACTTTTTTGGCTACTACTTTAGCCGCTTTAATAATCGGCTTAGGGGCAGCTTTTTTAGCTTTAACTACTACTTTGGGCGCAACTTTTTTCGGAGCAGGTTTGACCAGTTTTTTTACTGGAATAGCTTTAACTACTTTTTTGGGAGCAGCTTTAACTACTTTTTTAGGAGCAGCTTTAACTACCTTTTTAGGGGCAGCCTTTATTACCTTTTTTGCAGCAGGTTTTACAACAGCTTTAACTGTTTTGGCTATCACTTTCTTTTTTGTTGCCATACTAAACTTAATTTTTAAGTACGTTCACTTTTAAAATGGCCGTATTCACTTCAATTTCATTTCCGGTCATTAAAACCGCCATAAAATCAAGGGAATCAGCCAATATTTCGGCGCAAATATAATCTTTATATTGAATTAAAGACGGTTGCAGTTCAGCATTTTCCATTACTTCTACAATTATTCTGTCTGTAAGGGCAAAACCACTCTCTTTCCGGATTGTTTGCACCTTATTTACAAATTCTCTGGCATCACCTTCTTTTTTTAATTCTTCCGATATTGTGATGTCCAATGCAACGGTTAAACTTCCCTTATTAGCAATTTCGTAACCCGGAATTTCATCAGTAGAAATTTCCAAATCTTCTGCAGTAATGATGATTGCCTCCTCATTTCTTAATTGATAATCAGCATTTAAAGTATATTCCTCTTCTAATACCTGGTTAATGATTGCATTGTCAAATTTTGCAATTTCGTCGGCAGCCCACTTCATTTTAGCGCCTAATTTTTTACCCAATGTTTTAAAATTCGCCTTGGCTTTCTTTTTTATAAAAACGTCATCGGATGCTAATATTTCAATTTCTTTAATATTTGTTTCGGCCTTAATAATATTTTCAACTTTTTTTAATCTGCTGGCCATATTACTATCCATTGCAGGAATAAAAACCTTTTGTAAAGGCTGACGAACCTTAATATTTACTTTTTTACGAAGCGATAATATTAACGAAGAGGTATCCTGTGCCAGTTGCATCCTTTTTTCCAAATCGAGGTCAATTATATTTTCATCTGCTACAGGAAAATCAGTATGATGAACCGATTCGTTATTAAATCTGTTGGTAACTGAATTAAGATTTGTAAAAAGCCAGTCTGCAAAAAAAGGCGCAATAGGAGCCATCAGTTTACATAAGGTTTCAAGGCATTCGTATAATGTTTGATAAGCACAAATTTTATCATGCTCGTACTCCCCTTTCCAAAACCTACGGCGGCAAAGACGCACATACCAATTGCTTAATAAGGAATCGACAAATTCTTCAATTGACCTGCCAGCTTGGGTAGGCTCGTAATCATCCAGATTTTGGATAACCTCTTTTATTAAAGAATTAAGAGACGATAATATCCATTGATCAATTTCTGGCCTGTCTTTAACCGGAATGTAGTTTTCTTTAAAAGAAAAACCATCTACGTTAGCATACAAAGCAAAAAACTGGTAAGTATTGTAAAGCGTTCCAAAGAATTTACGTTGCACTTCTTTAATACCCTCCACATCAAATTTTAAGCTGTCCCAGGGAGATGCATTGGTAATTAAATACCACCGGGTGGCATCGGCGCCAAATGTATCGATGGTAACAAACGGATCAATTACATTTCCAAGCCGCTTACTCATTTTGTTGCCGGCTTTGTCTAATACCAAGCCATTACTTACAACAGTTTTATATGCAAGACCGGCCCCCCCACCCCCTAAAGGGGGAGTTTGCGATGAATTTAGCGAAAGATTATGCTTTGCCAATTCTTCATCAATACTTTCTTTTAACAAAGCACCCAATGCATGCAGGGTATAAAACCAACCTCTTGTTTGATCTACGCCTTCGGCAATAAAATCTGCAGGATAACTTTTTGAGAACGTTTCAACATTTTCAAAAGGAAAATGCCATTGGGCATAAGGCATGGCGCCACTGTCAAACCAAACATCTATTAAATCGGGTACCCGTTGCATGGGTTTTCCCAAAGGACTAACCAATGTAATTTCATCAACATAAGGTTTATGCAGATCGAGGGCCTCCCTAAATCCCTCCGAAGGAGGGACTTTTGATACTCCGGCATCATAAGATTTTTGTAGCTCTGCCATTAGCTCTTCAATTGAGCCAATGCAAATTTGTTCACGGTTACCATCGGCGTCTTCTTCTGTTTTCCAGATCGGAAGCGGCGTTCCCCAAAAACGGCTGCGGCTCAGATTCCAATCCACCATATTCTCCAGCCAATTACCAAAACGGCCTGTGCCGGTACTTGCCGGTTTCCAGTTAATCGTTTTGTTTAATGCTATCATCCTGTCTTTAACTGCGGTGGTTTTTATAAACCAAGCATCCAGCGGATAATAAATAATGGGTTTATCGGTACGCCAGCAATGCGGATAATTGTGTTCGTATTTTTCTACTTTAAAAGCCCGATTTTCTTTTTTTAGTTTAACGGCGATATCAATATTCACATCCACATAATCCTTGTCGTCTTTATAATTTTTTACATAACGGTTACTGAATTCTCCGACACCCTCTACAAATTTGCCTTGCTTA
>JANPAP010000559.1:0-1668 GCA_031429975.1 Chitinophagaceae bacterium | reverse complement strand
AATCGGTCACTGATTTTTTAGATTACACTGATTACACGAATTTGTTGGTAATGTACTGAAAAATAGTTGGTGGATTCTTTTGTGAAGAATTGGTTTATGGGCTTTGGTGCAAGTTTGCTGAAATTGATCAATAATGTTTTTTACTTGAAAATATGTAGCACCGATGGAAAAATTGCATCCATCGATTCTTCTGCACCACGGGTAGATCCGGGTAAAGCCAATACCAATGTCTTTCCAATCATGCCAGCCACCGATCTGGAAAACATGGCATGGGCGGTTCGGTTTTGTCCGTAATTGCGAATGGCTTCTGCAATGCCTTCAATTTCTATTTCCAATAAGGGCCGGATGGCTTCGGGAGTGATATCCCTTTTTGTTAATCCAGTTCCACCGGTTAGAATAAGTATATCCGTTTTGCCATTACAATAATTTTTTACTTTTTCCTGAATGATTTCTTTTTCATCGGGTATGGTAAAATAATCAGCGATATTTATTGCTTGCTTTTTCAATTTTTCCTGAATTATTTTTCCGGCAGTATCTTCTTTTTTACCACTCATAACTGCATCCGAGCAAACAATAACAACAGCCTGCAGATCGCTGCGGTGTGCAGTTGATTTGTCCGATTTGCCACCCTTCTTTTCTAATAGCATAATATTCTTAATTACGATTCCCTTATCAATCGGCTTCAGCATATCGTACATCGTTAAAGCCACTACAGATGCGGCATGCATGGCTTCAACTTCTACTCCGGTTTTGTAAATGGTACGCACTTCCAGCCGGATATATATTTCCAATCCGTTGATTTCATATCCAACAGATGTAAACTCAATTGGCAGTGGATGACAATCCGGAATCATATCGCTGGTGCGTTTTGCAGCAAACAGCCCGGCCGTTTTGGCCATTTCAAAAACATCACCCTTGGGTACTTTTTTATTTACAACAGCATCAATGGTTTCTTGTTTACTTACGCAAACGGTGGCCTGGGCTATCGCAATGCGGAGTGAGTTGCTTTTATGTGTAATGTCTACCATACTATATGTTTAAATTTTATCGCTATTATCCGACTAAGGTCATCAAATACCTACCTGTCCCGACCTCACCCCCAACCCCTCTCCAAAGGAGAGGGGGCTTAAAACCTTTGGCTGCAAAGGGTTTTATTAAACCAAAGAATTTTAAACCAAACAACAATGTAATTTTTATCTATAATTCTTTTAACTATTCTTCTTCCACTCATAATTCTCATCTTCAAAAATTTCCTTTCCCCAAACCGGCAATTCTTTTTTAATCCGTTCCACCAGTTCACTGCAACCGTCAATTGCATTGCGGCGATGTTTGGATGCCACAAATACAAACAAACAAATTTTACCTGCTGCTACTCTTCCCAAACTATGGTAAACTTTTACACAACTCAATTGAAACTGATTGTTGATACCGGCTATGAGTTGTTCTAAAACATCTGCCGCCATTGATTCGTAGCAACTGTAATCAATCGCTGCCACTTCTTTTTCATTGATGCAATCATTTCTCACCTGTCCGATAAACATGGAGTGAGCCCCAATATTAAAATCACTGTTTTGCTTTTCTATTGTTTCAGCAATCAGCATTGGAGAAATTTCCCCTTCAATAAAATAAATTTGTTTTTCTGAATCAGGCATTCGTTGCTGCTTTTTT
>JANPAP010000558.1:0-9030 GCA_031429975.1 Chitinophagaceae bacterium | reverse complement strand
CGGAAAGATTTAGCACCAAGGGATATTGTTGCAAGGGCCATTGATAATGAAATGAAAATTAATGGAACCGAACATGTGTTTTTAGATTGTCGGCATTTTACAAAAGAAAAATTTACCGAGCATTTTCCCAACATTTATGAAAAGTGTTTAAGCATCGGAATTGATATCACTAAAAATATGATACCTGTAGCACCTGCTGCCCATTACAGTTGTGGTGGTATTAAAACAGATGAGTGGGGCAAAACCTCTATCATGAATTTATATGCAGCCGGTGAGTGCGCCTGTACCGGGTTGCATGGCGCCAATCGCTTAGCCAGCAACAGTTTGCTGGAAGCAATGGTTTTTGCCAACAGGGCTTATATCCATTCGCTACAAACTATTCAACACGAATTATTTAATTCAAAATTGGAAAATGCCATTATTCCCGATTGGAAAACAGAAGGTACCAATGCCCCGAAAGAAATGATTTTGATTACCCAAAGTGTAAAGGAATTAAAATTATTGATGAGTGATTATGTGGGTATCGTTCGAAATAACCAGCGGTTACACCGGGCAATGAAAAGACTTGATTTGTTGTATGAAGAAACAGAAACCTTATACGAAAAAACAGAAGTGTCGCCACAATTATGTGAGCTTAGAAATATGATAACCGTTGCATACCTCATTGTAAAATGTGCCGAATTCAGAAAAGAGAGCAGAGGCTTACATTTTAATACCGACTTCCCGGGCAAGAGTAACAAGGAACAAAATATTGTATTGTAGATTTATAGAAATTTGTAAAAAACTAATTGCATGTATTACCTGGTTTATGGTTTGTTATACCTGATTTCATTACTTCCTTTTTTTATTTTGTATCGCATCAGTGAGCTGGTTTTTTTGTTGATGTATCATTTATTTGGTTACCGCAAAAAAGTAGTGATGTATAATCTTGCCATTGCCTTTCCGGATAAATCTATTGCAGAAAGAAAAGCGATTGCAAGAAAATTTTACCTGAATTTGATTGATACTTTTATTGAAACAATCAAAATGATCAGCATGCGTAAAACGCAATTTGAAGACCGTTGCAAAATGGATTTTAAAGAAATCAATAAATTAATTTCAAGTGGTAAAAGTATCCAGTTTCATAGTGGCCATCAAATGAATTGGGAGTACGTTAATTGGATTGTAGCAAAAAATATAACTATACCGTGGATTGGTATTTATCAACCCATCAGTAATAAAGCCATCAATAAAATATTTTATGATCTCCGTGCAAAATATGGCACCAAGCTGGTAGCTACCCGAGAGTTTAAAAGCGTAATGCATTCTTTATTTATCAATCAGTTTACAATAGGCTTAGCCGCCGATCAAAATACCAGCCCGGCAACAGGCTACTGGCAATATTTTTTTTCGAAACCTGCCCCATTTATTATGGGCCCCGAAAAGGGAGCAATTAAAAATAATACGGCAGTGGTTTTTGTAAAAATGGTAAAAATTAAAAGAGGATATTATGAGTATGTTTCAAAAGTAATTCTTGAAAATTCAGCAGATACACAGGTAGGTGAGATTACCAGATTGTATCGAGATTTTTTGGAAGAAACCATCAACGAACATCCGGATAATTATTTATGGACACACCGAAGATGGCGCCATGAGTATTCGGTTGAGCATGCTGAAAGATGGATTGATACAAGATCAAAACCTTAATTTAATTCACTGCTTTGTTTTTCAGTTTTTATTTTTTTTATCGTTTTTATAATAGCCCAACCGCCTGCAATATTTCTTAAATTATGAATGCCTTGCTTTTTAAATAAGGATGCTGCAATAATACTCCGGTATCCGCCACCACAATAAATATAAAGGTTTTGATTGTCCTCAAAACTGGCCATCAGGGCTACATCTGTTAAATCGCTTAGCGGAATATTGAGAGCATCTTTTACATGCCCAGCTGCAAACTCAGCAGTTTTTCTAACATCAACAGCAATCAAATTATTATCATGCGGCAAGTCCATGGCAAATTCATCTGCTTCAACATCAATAATCAAATCCGTTTTTTCATTAGCAGTACTCCAAGCATCAAATCCGCCTTTTAAATAACCGGTAATATTTGAAAATCCAACGCTTGCAAGTCTTACAACCGTCTCTTCTTCCTTACCGTTTTCAGTAACTAATACAATCGGCTTGTTGTAGGGTAACAAGCTTCCACACCATTCAGCAAACTTACCTTCAAGGCCGATAAAAATACTACCCGGAATAAATCCGTTTAAATATAATGCAGCATTGCGGCTGTCTAAAATGGTAACATCTGTTTTTATTTTTTCTTTAAAATCTGTTATGTCAATTGCAGTTAAGGCTGTTGCTTTAATTTTTTCCAGACTTTCATATCCATTTTTATTTAGCAAAGCAATTGTTTGGAAATAGTTTGGGGCATCCTGCAAATCTCTTGTAACAGCTTTTATAAATTCGCCTTTTGTTTGAGGTTGAAGCGCAAAATTATTTTTCTTTTCATCACCAATATTGCTAACAGTAATTGAGTCTAAATTTTTTCCGTTTTGGATACTAGTTCCATGTGCCGGATAAACCAATAAATCATTTGCAAGTGGTAATATTTTTGTTTGAATTGTATCGTACATAATTGCAGCCAATTCTTCACTGGTTAAATTAGCGGTGCTTAAATCGGGTCTTCCAACATCACCTGCCAATAAAGTGTCGCCTGTGAAAATTGCAGATTCATTACCTGCTTCGTCTCTTAAAATAAAACAACTGCTTTCTAATGTATGGCCGGGAGTATGTAAAACTTTGATAAATAATTTTCCTAAATCAAAAATTTCGCCATCAGTTGCTTTTTTAATTTTAAACGGGGTTATTGTTTCCGGTCCATATATAATTGGGGCACCCGTTTTTTCACTTAAATCTAAATGTCCACTTACAAAATCAGCATGAAAATGTGTTTCGAAAATAAATTTAATAACAACATTTCTTTCTTTTGCCAGCTCAACATAAATAGCAGTATCTCTTGTTGGATCTATGATTGCCGCTTCTCCATTACTTTCAATATAATAAGCAGCTTTGTTATTATTACCTGTAAATAATTGTTTAATAAACATAAAATGATTGCTTGTATTTAGATTAATTTTTTGCGAAAATAAAAATAAAAAAGCGGATGTTGTAACACATCCGCTTTTTTATAAATAATTGCAATTGAGATTAAGCAACCAATTCATTAACCAGTTTACTTATTTCATCAATCCTTTTATGATTGATCAGATAGAAAATAAATTTTCCATCTCTTTCAGTTGTAACAATTCCCGCTTTTCTTAAAATAGCCAAATGTTGCGATGCAACAGATTGTTCCAAGCGAAGACGTACATAAATTTCTGTAACAGTAATTTTCTTTTCTTCTTCAATTAACTTAATTAATTGTTGGCGGAGTTTGTGATTAAGGGCTCTTAAAATAAGTGCGCCCTTTTTTACATTGTAGTAATCAATTTTTAATGTGCTCATTGTTCAAGTTTTTTTTAAAGACAATTGGTAGACTCTGGTATAGAGATTTTGCCTTTATCATAGTTATTAAATTTAGATATTGTTCTTGCGAACGCCATAAAGATACAAATCAAATCAAATAGATAAAAAACATAATTTTATGAGTGGTAAAATAAATGAGAAAATTACTGATTAATTGGGTTTTGTGTAGTAAAAAAATCTTTAATGTATATGGGTTCTACATAAGAAATATCAGAAAAATCATCATTTTTAAATTTTTTGAAAGACATTATACTCATTATTTCAGTTTTCATTTTTACCGGAATGAACCTTGCATTTGGATTGTTATTTATCTGTTGAAATTTGCTGCTGCCATCTCCAAAAAATGCAACATTATTGGTTGATAAAAAACTACTAAAAGATTCTTCAGAAATAATATGTGAGCAAGGCGTCAATATAATTTCGAGATCAGCTTTATAGATGGCTGTAAAAATTTCCATTCTACGGGCGTCAATCATCGGACAAAAAAGTAGATTTTGTAAACTGCTTTCAGGGTATTCTTCAATGGCTGACATTGTAAGTAATTCTAAAGCATTTAATAAAATGAGTGGTTTGTTTAATGCATAACATAAACCCTTTGCGCTTGCTAAACCAACTCTTATCCCTGTATACGAACCTGGTCCATTGTTTACCGAAATGGCATCAAGATCTTTGAAACGTACTGCTGCCTGACTAATAATTTTTTCAATAGAAGTATGTAAAAAAGCTGCATGATTTTTTTGATCAGCATTTATTTCTTCAAATAATATTGCCGCATTTTTTGCAATTGAAACCGATGCAATTGTAGAGGTAGTATCAATATTTAAAATTAAACACATAAGGCAGCTTCTATTTGTAAAAGCGGCGCAGGCAAATAACTTTTATCTGTTTGGCTTAGTTTAGTTAATAAATTAAAAATATTTTTTACCCCAATTATTGTAGCCCACTCAAAGGGGCCGAAAGGATAATTGGTTCCTAATTTCATGGCGATATCAATTTCTTTTTTTGTACTTACATTTTCGCCTAATGCAAAATAGGCTTCATTAATAATCATTGCAATGGTTCTGGCAGAAACAAAGCCAGGTTCATCGGCAACTTTACAAAATGAAATATTTAATGCCGCAAATATATCTTTTACTACAGCTGTTATTACTCCGGCTACTTCCCAGTTTGGTCTTTTTAAAAAACCGGGCCATCCATTAATACGAATAATATTTTCACCAGTATTTAATTCAGTTAACGTAGTTGAAACAGCATTTAGCAAAACTGGTATTTTAATTTTTTTTAAATCTTCAATACTAACTTCAGATATTATAATCAGTGCAGCTGCTTCCGAAAAATTAACTGATAAAGATGGTATCCTTTGCCAGTTGATTGTTGTAGCGTTAAAATTAATTTCTTTAAACTGTTCATCAGTTGCCAGCAATGCAATAGTCATAATTTTTTTTACAAAAATAGGTGGTTGATAAAAGATATATTTGTAGTAGCTTAAAAAATACATCAAATGAGTAAAATTATCATCAATACAAACAATGCGCCTGCACCCATTGGGCCTTACAACCAAGCTATAAAATCAGGAAATTTTTTATTTGTTTCGGGCCAGGTTGCTTTAAAACCCGGAAGCTCTGATTTGGTTAATGCAGATATAATTGCCGAAACACATCAGGTAATGCAAAATTTAAAAGCAATTTTGCATGAAGCAAAAATGGATTTTCATAATGTAGTTAAAACAACCATTTTTTTAAGCGACATGAATTTGTTTGTTCAAGTTAATGAAATTTATGCCAAGTATTTTGAAGGCGACTTTCCTGCCAGGGAAACCGTTGCTGTAAAAGGATTACCTAAAAATGCAAATGTTGAAATAAGTGTAATTGCTGCTGAATAATAAAACCAAAGCATTTTAATATTGAATGAAAATTTTATTTTGGGGCTACTCTCAATTTTAATTATTGTAAATGAAAGATAGTAACGGCAGGATATTGATTACCGATAAGGTTCCTGATTTTTTGGTAACCCGGTTTCAAGAAAAAAATTATGAAGTGGTTCACTTACCTGATCTTACTTATGCAGCATTGGAAGAAAGTATTGTAAATGTTAACGGCCTAATTTTAACCACCAAAATAAAAATTGATCAAGGTTTGTTGAACAAAGCAACAAATTTAAAGTGGATTGGAAGATTGGGTAGTGGTATGGAACATATTGATGTTGCCTATGCAGAAAGCAAAGGAATTAAATGTATTAGCAGCCCAGAGGGAAACAGGAATGCAGTTGCAGAACATACATTGGGTTTACTGTTAGGTTTAATGAATAAAATTTATAGCAGTTATGATGAAATAAAATTGGGTAAATGGGTCCGAAATGAAAATCGGGGAATTGAATTAACCGGTAAAACTGTTGGTATTATTGGGTTTGGAAATACGGGTGCAGCATTTGCAAAATTATTAGCTTCCTTTAATGTAACGGTACTGGCTTATGATAAATTTAAATTCGATTTTGCTCATGATAATATTAAAGAAGCCAATCTGGAGCAGATAGGTCGCTATGCCAATGTCATCAGTTTTCATGTGCCACTAACAGCTGCAACTACCTATATGGCCAATGAACATTTTTTTAATTCGTTGATGCAAAAACCTTTTTTTATTAATACATCCAGAGGTGCAGTTACAGATACTGCTGCGTTGATAAAAGCATTGCAAGGGCAAAAAATTGCAGCGGCTGCTTTAGATGTTTTGGAAAATGAAAACCTTAATACCCTTACAGATGTTCAAAAAAATCAGCTCGATTATCTTTGCAATCAACCCAATGTTATTATAACTCCTCATATTGCTGGTTACAGCCAGGAAGCATTTATTAAAATGAGTACTGTTTTACTAGATAAATTGGGTATTTAAAATTTGTTTATATTTGTGTATGTACAACGCCTTGGTTTATTCCTGAGGCGTTGTATTTTTTTTCTGAATACGATAAAAAAAATGTTATGAGTGAAACAAACTATGTGAAAAAAGAAACATTTGAAAGAATGAAAGATGATCTACACAGATTAAAAAGTGTAGATCGTCATGCAGCAAGCCATGCAATTGCAGAAGCTAGAGAAAAAGGCGATTTAAAAGAAAATGCCGAATATGATGCTGCAAAAGAAGCCCAGGGTTTGCTGGAAGCAAAAATAAAATATCTGGAAGGCGTAATGGCAACAGCCAGAATTTTGGATGAAAGCACTATCGATACTGGAAAAGTATCGATCCTTACAAAAGTTACAGTAACAAATTTAGGCACTAAAAAAAAGGTAACCTATCAAATTGTTTCTGAAAATGAAGCCGATTTAAAATTGGGTAAAATATCAGTAACCTCTCCAATTGGAAGAAGTTTGTTAGGGAAGGTAATTGGCGAGTCTGTAGAAGTACAGGTGCCTGCCGGCGTTTTAAATTTTAAGATTGAGGATATAACTTTGTAAATATAGAGATCATTTTATTTAAAGAAACCATCCTGTAAAGGATGGTTTTTTTGTTAGTATTTTTAAATAAAATTTACAACCATGACAATCTTTTCAAAAATAATTTCCGGGCAAATTCCCTCCTATAAAATTACAGAAGATAAAATGTTTTTTGCTTTTCTAGATATTTTTCCATTGGTTGAAGGCCATGTTTTAATTGTACCAAAAACTGAAACCGATAAGTTTTTTGATTTGGAGGATGATTACTTGAAAGAAATATTATTGTTTGCAAAACCCATTGCGCATGCAATTGAAAAATCATTCAACTGTAACCGATGCGGCATCAGTGTTGTGGGGTTAGAAGTGCCACATGCACACTTGCATTTGTTGCCCATAAACTCGGCCGATGATATTAATTTTACAAGAGAAAAATTGACCTTGACTGCTGCTGCATTAAAATTAATTCAGGAAAAAATAGTGAATCATTTATAATATTATTTTGTTTTTAACCTGGCAGGATTTTTCTTTAAAAAATCTTCCCAACCAGTTGCTTTTTTACCTGCAGCATCAGTAAGTTGATTGCCCTGCAGGTGATGGCAAACTGCTACTGCCAACGCATCGGAAGCATCAAAGTATTTTGGATCATCATTAAAGTTTAATAAGCGCTGCAGCATTTTTAAAACCTGTTCTTTACTGGCATTACCATTACCGGTTACAGATTGTTTTATTTTTTTTGGAGAGTATTCAGTAACTGATAATCCATGATGCATTGCGGCAGCAATAGCAACCCCCTGGGCCCTTCCCAGTTTAAGCATACTTTGTACATTCTTTCCAAAAAATGGCGCTTCAATAGCAAAAACATTGGGTTCGTATTTTATTATAAGCCCACAAACAGTACTATAAATTAATTGTAGTTTTTTATAAGGGTCATCCATTTTTCCAGGCTTTAAAATATCCATATCGATTAGCGTAATATTATTGCCGGTAACTTTTATTATGCCGTATCCCATAACAACGGTTCCGGGGTCGATGCCTAAAATAATTTTTGAAGGATGTTGCAATTGTTTTATTTTTTCGATGTGTTGAAATTGGATATTTAAACTAACATTGTAGCAAGCTCATTTTAATATGCTTCATAACCGCAATGCACAATATCTTTATAAAAGTAAACAAAACTTTATTTGAGTAAACGATTCAAAATATTAATCAATTTTTTTTTAGGACCACTGTTGTTTTTATTGCTTTCGTGGAGCCTGTATCTGCAAATTAAAAATCAAGAGGATCTTGATCTTCGATGGCATCAAATAAGCGGCAGCTGGCAACAGCCCATGTTTTGGCTGATATTTTTAATGATGATTATTAATTGGGGTATCGAAAGCAGAAAATGGCAGGTATTGGTACAACATGTTCAATCGTATTCCTTACTTAAGGCATATAAATCTGTTTTAGCAGGCTGTAGTATTACCATGCTTACACCAAACCGCATTGGCGAATATGGTGGAAGGATTTTGTTTGTAGCGGAAGCAAACCGCATTAAAGCAATCTCATTAACCATTGTAGGAAGTATCAGCCAATTATTAATTACCATGTTGATGGGCTGTTTGGGATTATTTTATTTAAGATTTTTTTCACAGAATAATTTTACTGCTTTACCTGTTTTACCAGAGTTTTGGGGTGATGTATTGATTTACCTATGTGTAACATTAACGGTGTTACTAACGTTGTTTTATTTGCGTTTAGGCTGGCTCGTTAGAATGATGGAAAAAATTCCGGCACTAAATAAAGTGGTGCGTCATATAAGGGTACTGGATGAATTTGATAATATTCAGTTAATACGTATTCTGTCATTATCGTTTTTTAGATACTTGGTATTTGTTTTGCAATATGTAATGCTATTAAAAGTATTGCAGGTTGAAATAGATGTTGTTTTATGTTTTTGGTTGATCACAGTTTTTTATTTGGTAATGGCAGTAGCACCAAGTTTTGGGTTTATTGAATTACCATTGAGGGTAACAGCCTGTTGGGCCATTTTTAAATTTTATACCACTAATGAATTAGGGGTCGGTGCAGCAGCATTGGGTATTTGGTTAATTAATTTG